>JBBRJI010000013.1:0-20545 GCA_038219625.1 Pirellulales bacterium
ACCAAAGCTAGCCGCAAGTTCCTCAAGGCGATTTTGGATCCAAGTTCGCCGATGTTCAAACGATTTGCCAGAAACGGGGTCTAGTCCGCAAAGCCAAGCCCGACGAACCGTTCTCTGAACGGCATGGAAAGCTCCGACTTCATTTGAATCAAAGATATCACGCCGATTTTGTCGAGCCATAAGAAATTCTCCAGCCAAGGACAGTGAAAAAAGGAGGCGGTGTAAACAAGGCATTCATTATACAACCATCGCATGAAGGGTGCAATAGCTAGATGGATGGCCCCTAGAATCAGGTACGGAAAGCGATCAACGCGATCGTAGTGAACACCAAGCGGCGAGGGCGAGTGGCGAGTCGGGGCCTCATGTACCGCGTCAACAGTAAGTCTTACGTTGGTGATGAATGAATCGCCTAGTCCCGGCGAACGTTCATCGTACCAATCCGCTGCAGCGACCACATCGGATTTAAAGAGGGGGTGATATCGAAGTTGTCTATCCATTGCGTTTTGCTATTTTGGCCCAAACCCCGTCGTGTGTTAAACCTAGGTTTGGGTCAGCCAGCATCTCGTCTCGTCGTCGCAATGCCTCCCGCTCAACTGCCTCAGGCAGATCGCACTCAGATTCCGAGAGGTTGTCCCATAGCAGGCCAATGAGTTCCAGCTTTTCTGCGGCTGGCAATGCCAGAATAGCTTCGGTGTTCACGTTCATTCCGCGTCTCCTGAAATGCATTGTACCGCGAACGTGAACGCCGGGCAACGAAATGCAAAAGCAATGGATTTGAGAATTACAGTCGGATAACGATTAATTCTTACCTATTCACCAGTGGGAAAACTTGTTTATAGCAGACGTCGTCGGTACTGAACCATGAAAACTTTAGCCCCCAAACACAATGAAGAACCTTGCAATTCGTGGATGGACACCAAAAGCGAGTGATGAGATTCGAACTCACGACATACAGCTTGGGAAGCTATCACTCTACCAACTGAGTTACACCCGCATCCTGTTAATGTAGCCTCGCAGCTTTGAAAAAGCAAATCCTCGCGGTTTTCGCCATTGCGGGTCTTTCGTTTCAATCCAACGATCGCAATCAGCAGAAACGACTCCAATCTCCGAGTTGCACTGTGCCACGATATCTTAAGTTCGGATGAATCCCAGCATTCCATAATCCACGGCACCGATTTCTAAGCCCGAACGATCGAGCTACACTGTAGGACCTAAGCGATTCCCCAAAAATAGAGGCAACTCCGATGACCAACCAAATCCGACAACTTTCTATCCCCACTTTGTTACTAGGCCTGTTTAGCTCCTTCCTGGCACTTGGAGCCGACTCACCGCAGACGAAAGAGCCTCCACAAGTTTTGATCATCGGCGATTCTATATCCATCGGCTATACCCCGCACGTCAAACAGACGCTGCTGGCCGAAGCCAACGTCGTTCATAATAAAGGCAACGCCGGGCCGACCGAAAACGGTCTGAAGAATATCGATGAGTGGATCGGGACAACCAAGTGGGATGTTATTCACTTCAACTGGGGTCTGCACGATCTCTGTTACCGCAATCCTGATTTCAAGACACAGGGACGCAGGGACAAGGTCAATGGCACCATCAGTACAAGCCTGGATCAGTATGAAAAGAATCTTGAGATTCTCGTCCAGCGACTCAAGAAAACCGGCGCTGCATTGATCTGGGCGAACACCACAGTAGTACCAGATGACGAAGTGGGACGCTTCGTTGGTGACGACATCAAGTTCAACGAAGTCGCCGCCAAAGTAATGACCAAGCACGGCATCGCTATCAACGACTTGCAAGCCGTTTCACGAGGTTTCGCAGTTGATACCTTCGCAGGTAAAGGAAACGTCCATTTCAAAGAGGATGGCTACAAAAAACTCGCCGCCCAAGTCGTTGATAAAATTCGCTCGTCACTCGCGTCCGTAGCATCAGCGAAGAACATTGCCTCAACTCGACGCCCCAATATCCTGTTCATCCTGGTCGATGATCAATCTCCATTCGACTTCCAATTCTATAATCCGCGATCGGCCCTTCAGTCGCCCAACATCGACAAGCTTGCGGAACAGGGCATGGTTTTTGACGTGGCACATCACATGGGGGCTTTTGTCGGCGCTGTTTGTACTCCGTCTCGCCACATGATCATGTGCGGACGCACCGTGTGGCATTTGCCCATTGCGCCAGAAGCAGAAAAATACTGCCCGCCAAACTTGGACCAAAATACCTTGGCCGCGGTTTTCAATCGGGCTGGCTATGACACCATGCGCACTTGCAAACAGGGCAACTCCTACGAAGGAGCTAACAAACAGTTCACCGTGCGCCATGATGCCAGCAAACGTGGTCCCACGGATGAAACCGGTAGCCCTTGGCATGGCGACCAAGTCATGAACTACCTCAATGACCGCCAAGCCACTAAGGATGCCGACCCGTTCCTGATCTACTTCGGCTTTTCCCATCCGCATGACACTCGCGACGGCCGCCCAGAACTTTTAAAAAAATACGGTGCCGTAAATCATACCGACCAGACGGACTTGCCTCCCGCTAACTCAACGCAGCCCGAACTGCCCATTAACTATCTGCCAGCACATCCATTTGCACATGGTCATCCTGGCTTGCGCGATGAAACCACCGTCAGCGGCGTATGGGAAAAGCGAGATGAACGCACGATCCGTAACGAACTGGGGCGAGAGTTCGCCTGCAGCGAGGCCATCGACATTCAAGTTGGACGCGTGCTCGCAAAGTTGGAAGCCATGGGGGAACTAGAAAACACCTTCGTCTTCTACACCGCCGATCACGGCATCGCCATTGGCCGACACGGTTTGCAAGGGAAACAAAACCTCTACGAACACACGTGGCGCGTTCCCTTGGTTGTGAAAGGGCCAGGCATCAAGCCTGGTAGCCGTGTCCCTGGCAATATTTACCTGTTAGATACCGTCGCCACCCTTTGCGACATTGCGGGCATCTCTGCTCCGCCAAGCAACGAGGGAATTAGCTTCAAGCCAGTACTTGAGGGCAAACAAACTACTGTTCGCGATGTCCTTTATGGCGTCTACTGCGGCGGTACCAAGCCAGGCATGCGATGCGTCAAGAAAGGAGATTGGAAGCTCATCAAATACGATGTGCTCGACGGCGCCGTTCAGGAAACGCAGCTATTCAACCTTGCTACGAATCCGCATGAGTTTGTCGCCGAACACGGCAAAGACGACCCAGCATTGACCAATCTCGCCAACGATCCGAAGCACGCCACTAAGCTTGCTGAAATGGAGGCCCACCTTCTAAGTGAAATGCGTCGCCTAAACGACCCCTACCGTCTTTGGAATCAGCCAGAAGATGGGCTTGCGTCACCACCAGAAGGGAAGAAAAACAAGGCCAAGGCCGGTGCGAAGTGAGCTAGATCATGGCGATCAGAGATCCTAAGGCCGCAGGCTGACTTGAATAGGCAAAGTTGTAGTTCAACCCACCGACCTGCTCAGCGTCTTAGACGAACGGCAGACAGAAGACTACCAGGCCAGGCCACCGTGTGGCACGCCCAAAGCGATTAGCGCGATTAGCGATGGGCGTGGGAAGTGTGGCAAATGTCTCTAGCGATTCACCACGCCCTTCGTACTTCAGAGCGTGCTACCCAGTTTATAGGTAGATTTCAAATTGCCCCTCGCCTTTGACGCGTCTCGCTCAACAATTGGACGCACAGTCACGTTTTGGTTTCTGGACTCGTTTGGTCGATCGGTGCCCGAGGCTGCTAGCGTCGGCTCGGATGCTGGCAGCATCCGCCACGAATACTACATTACCGCCGGCACAAAGAACCATACCAAGGTCAATACCACGCAGATGGTATAGGCCATAAACAAACTTGGACGAAACACTCGCAACGGTACGTAGGCGTCGCTCCTTTCAAACAGCTTACTCAGCACTCGCCAATAATAACCCGCCGCGATGACCGCATTGAATGCCATTAGCACACCCATGGCGATCGACCAAGGGTCCTTGGTCCCCGCAGCAACCGTCCCCATAAACACCAAGAACTTCGCCCAGAACCCTGCCGTGAGCGGCAATCCAATCAAGCTGATCAAACAAACCGTCATCCCAATCGAAGCTGCAGGGCGACGATAAAACATGCCGGACAAATCGCCAATGAGATGCGTCTTGCCACCCGCCGCTTCAATCTCACCCAAACATGCGAAGAACCCAAGCGTCATGGCTGCATAAGCCGCTAGGTAAGAGAAAAGAACATTCGGTTCAGCGTTTTGCCTAAGCAGCGCTGTCAATGCGAGCAACAAATAGCCGGTATGTGCAACGCTAGAATAGGCCAACAAACGTCGAAGACTGCTCTGGGCGGACGCCATGAAATTTCCTACCAACATCGTCAAAGCCGCACACACGAATAGTACCGGCACCACGACTGCGATGGCTTCTGTTCCCAGACCGGTGCCAAACACTCGAATCAACGCGACGAAGCCAGCCACCTTAGGCAAGTAACTCATGATGCCAGCCAGCGTCAAACTGGTCCCCTCGAAAACGTCGGGAGCATAGAAGTGAAAGGGTACGGCCGTGATTCGAAACGCCAATCCGCACATGACCAATACTACAGCGAACGACACCAGCTTTCCCCCGGAAGCATAACTGCTCTGAATCACTTGCAAATTCGTCGAACCAACAAAACCATATAGGTAGCTAACGCCGAGCAAGAAAAAACCGGACGCGAATGCACTTAACAAAAAGTACTTGATCGTCGCTTCCGAGCCCGCATTGTCCCCTTTGGAAATCCCAAGCATGATGTACGTCGGAATACTGATGAGTTCCAAGCCGAGAAACAGGGATACCAAATCGTTCGACGCACCCACCACTGGGATGGCTCCGATAATAATCAGCAGACAACCATAATACTCGCCGAGATTGGCTCTTGGTGCCGTTGACCAAGACATCAAGATAAGGATCAATCCTCCCAACAACGCGAGTCTTTCGGATGCCAATGCGGTACTGTCGAACCGAAACAAGCCTTGGCCGAGTTCGGCCGGAACATTCCGCATCATCCCCAACATTGCTGCAAATCCCAGGATGAACAGCGAAGCAACGGCGACCGCTGTGCGTTGACCATGCACATCTCGTGCAGGTCCTGGCTTCAATACGAGCGACGCTGCCATCACGATAGAACCACCGAGGATCAATGTGATCGCGGGCGCCATTAGCGTCAGCGAGGATTTTAAGGTTTCGAGTGTATCCACAGTAAGTTCAGGCTCTTAAGTTGTTGCGGGAGACGCTGCTTTCGCGGAACGAAAGGCGACATTGCTAAGGTTGGACTTGGGCTACGAACTGGTCGATTTCCGGATGGATCGCCTTAGCGCTCGGTTCCGAAACGATGGCGATGCGTGCGATGTCCTTTTCGATCAGTTCAATGGTGTCTTGAGGTCGCACTCCGATGAACAAACAAACTGCCGCCATCGCCACCAACGGCGAAAACTCCTTGATCCCGATATCGTCCGATAAGCCGATGGCTACTTTGCTACTCAAATGGCCATCGCTTCCAAAGAGCAGTCGCTGAACGATTCGCAGTCCGTACCAAGCTCCCAGGACGGTCCCCAGAACGGCAACTCCAGTAAACAGTCCTGAGACGCGAATCATGCCTGTCATCGCGAGCACCTCTCCTACAAAGCCATTCAGGCCAGGTAGGCCTGCACCTGCCAAAGTAAAGAACACCAACATGACGCCGAGTCTAGGGTAAACGGCAGCTAACCCAAGATCTTGTTCGGCCAATGAAATCTTGCCTCGCCGTTGCTCAAGCATTGCGAGCATCAAGAACATCCCGCAAGTAATAATACCGTGATTGAACATCTGAACCGTCGCACCTGTCAGCCCCTCGGTGTTCATCGACATTAACCCAAGCGTGATGAAGCCAACATGACTGAGCGAACTAAAGGCCAGGACGCGTCTTAAGTCGGTTTGAGACAAGGCAACCAGCGCTCCATAGACGATGGCCAATGCGCCCAGTCCACCAAATAGCATTTGTGCGTACGTACTCAAGGCGAGTGGCGTTAAGGGAATGACAATTCGAATAATGCCAAAAACCCCCAGTTTTGCAACGACCGATGCGATGAGAGCCGTCGTGTTCGGATGAGCGACCGCGTAAGTAGTCGGTAACCAAGTGTGCAATGGCAAGATCGCGAGCTTGATGCCAAACCCCAACAACAATAGCCAGACGATCCACTGCTCTTTCGAAGCAAGTGCACTGATCGCGCTCGGCGATTCGCCGGCTGCCGAACCAATTGCAGCCAATTGAATTTCTCTTGCAATAGAGGATAACTCTTGGAGTGATACCGTCGAGGCTCGGTCAGGCGTGGCCGAGTTCAATGCCAGTCCAATTAGTCCCAATACCATCGGCACACTTCCCACCAATGTATACAGGAGAAATTTGCGGGACGCGTTGAGCGACTCGGCACGATTTCCCCAACCATTGATGAGCAGGACCAGCGGTAGTAATACAGCTTCAAAAAACAGATAGAACGACAGCAAGTCCATGGACAGGAAAACGCCTAGCAACATCGACTGTGTAATGAGCATCAAGGCAAGGTATTGGTGCAATCGTTCCTTGATCTGAAACGTCGCAAGGCTCATCGTCACTAGGCCAACGATTCCCGTGAGCAGTACGAGCAAAGCGCCTATTCCATCCGCGCCAAACTGAAGTTGCCAGCGAACCGGGTGACCAACCACTGAGATAGGCAAGTGGACTTGCAGCCAATCGGGAGCGTAGGCCAAACGTGGCACGATCGTCGCGCTGCCAGTGGAATCTTCACTACCAACCGTTGAGTAGACTTGTCCAACCAACGCAAGACTCAATACCAAAACCAAGGCGGCAGCGCAGATCGCCATACCGACGAGTGCATCGCCTTTTTTTCCCGCAAGAAAGATCGCAAGCCCAACAACGAGCGGCAATAAGATTAAGAGTGGAATGATGAAGGTCATGAGTTTCGGAAAATTATCGAGTAGCGATCCAGATAGCCAGGGCAGCAATTCCAAACGCGGTCATGTAGCTGTAACCCGGTACACGACCGTTTTGTACGCGTTGTCCAATCAAGCCAAATAATCTCGGAAACGACGCAATCTGCATTGCCATCGAATCGATGTGTTCGTCCAACCAACCCAGCATCCTCGCAAACCACTCCAAGGGTGCGACGATTGCAACGCTGTAGAGCCAGTCGATGTACAAGCGATTGCGGCCAAAGTCAGCCAGCGTGACCAACGGCCCAGTCGTGGCTGTGCTGGGTCCAGCCTTCGAAAGTGCGTAACCGATAGCGATGCCAACTGCTGCCAGCAATCCTGATGCGACCATGACCCATAGTTCTTCATGATGCTCCGCGTGACTGCTGAGTTCATGTGTTTGTTGCAGGTAGTTGCTGATCCCATGCGTCGGACCGAGCAGCATCCCGACCAAGATCGCACCCACGGCCAACACAGCCATAGGTGCAAGCATGACGTTCGTGGCTTCGTGGGCGTGATGACCTGCTTCTTCGGGCAATTTCTCGGTGCCCAAAAACGTAGCGAAATAAGCTCGCGAGGTATAAATCGCCGTCATGAGTGCAGTAGCAAAACCAAGTACTAGCAGGACCGTGAACTGATTTCCATACTCACCATCTGTACTGGCTTGTGCCAACACGGACAAGATTCCATCCTTGCTGAAGAAGCCTGCGAAGGGTGGTAAGCCAGCCAAGGCCGCCGCACCAATCAAGAACAAAATGTTGGTCTTTGGAAGTACTTTGCGGAGTCCTCCGAATCGACGCATATCGATAACGTCTCCCATCGCATGCATTACATTGCCAGCCGATAGGAAAAGCAGTGCCTTAAAAAACGCGTGTGTTACCAAATGGAACATGGCGGCCACGACAGCCACAACCATCAATTCTTTGATGGCTCCAGCGCCCAAGGCCATGAAAAGATAACCAAGTTGGCTCACGGTGGAATACGCCAGTACTCGCTTGAGGTCGGTCTGAAATAACGCCATCCAGGCCCCGATGAATGCCGTAATACCACCCAGCCAAGCGACCGTGCTTAATACCGCTGGCGTCAGTTCTAACAAAGGAGACAGTCGAGCCATCAGATAGACGCCAGCCGTTACCATCGTAGCGGCATGGATCAACGCGGACACGGGGGTCGGCCCCTCCATCGCATCGGGTAACCAAACATGGAACGGGAACTGAGCGGATTTACCAATCGCTCCTATCATCAACAGGAAGCCGATCGTTGTGAGTAGCTCAAGATTGTGGACGGCAATATGCGGAACGGCATTGAAGATATGGTCAAAGTTCAGTCGTGCAAAGAAACTTGCTTCTGCACCCTCGACATTGCCTACCGCGAACGCCAACAGTAGGATCCCCAGAAGAAAAGCACAGTCGGCGATTCGGTTGACCAAAAACGCTTTGGTGGCGGCACGGGCCGCACTCGGCTTGCGAAACCAAAAACCGATCAGCAAGTAAGAACAGGTTCCCACCCCTTCCCAAAATGCATAGAGCATGAGCAGATTGTTGGACAACACCAACATCGTCATAGAAAAAACGAATCCACAGAAAACGGCATAGTAGCGAGCGTATCCGGGATCATCCCGCATGTAGTCGCGAGAGTAGATTGCAATCATAGCGGAAATGCAGGTAACCACCGTCAACAGCGACAGACACAACGTATCGACCTTGAGCGAGATATCCAGTGTCAAGCTGCCAACGTTGAAATAGCGGTATCCGGGGAAAACCGTGCCTCTGTCTCCTTGGGCACCGAACACCATCAAACAGATGGTGAACAAGGCTGCGAAAAGTAGCGATATGATCGCTGGCAAGTGTGCTATCTTGCGGTCTCCACGAAACGCCAGCATCCCGCAAGTTATGCAACCAGCCAGCGGAGCGAGCGGAACCATCCAGGCAAAAAGACTAAGCATGTGTTCCAGCCTCCAACGTTTCTGCTTTCACACGCTCACCGTTCGCGTTCGATTGCGCATCGAATTTTTCATAAATTGGACGCGACAATGGGTCCAATCCAGCCGGGGTCAGTTTGGGAAATTCCATATGAGGTTCGGTTAGCGTGGCAGGAGCGTCAACAACCTTGGGGATCAGCGTTTCGCTGAGTTCGTCCCATGCAGCGATGTCGAGTGTCTGTTTTCGTCGATACAGCGAGACGACCAATGCTAAGGCGATTGCCGCTTCGCAGGCCGCGATGGTCAGGACCATAATGGCGAGGATCTGTCCTTGATAATTTTGATGGTGTCTGGAAAAGGCAATCAGGTTCACACTGACACCCGACAGCATCATTTCCAAAGACAAGAACATTAAAATTAACGATCGGCGGGTTAGGAACCCAACCATGCCGATGACAAAGAGAACTCCCCCGAAAACGAGCAAGTTTTGAGTCAGTGTTTCGTTCACGATTGAGTCTCCGTGGATCGCTGTGCCAAGGCGATTGCTCCGATCGTTGCAACCAACAGGACTGTGCCTGCTAGCTCGACAGCAATGAGGTAGTCGGTGTACAAGGATCGTCCTAGGCCCGCAGTCGATCCTGGAACGAATCGCAAACCTGGATCGATCACGTCCAGACGTTTTGCTGCTTCTTTGCCAGCTTCCGTCCTCAAGTTGTCCGGCAGATCAGCGGCGCTCATCGCGCGAGTTGCATCCTGTCGCAATGGCAGAATGGCGTTCTCGCCGGTAACACACATCGTGATCGTGGCTAGCAGAATTGCACCGATCGCTGCTGCGACCAATGGGTTGTTCAGTTGCACATCGTAGTTTCGCAATTCCGTTTGCTGTGCAAACATTAGAACGAACAAAAAGATGATGATCGTGGCTCCAGCGTACACAATCATGGTGGCCGCGGCGATGAACAAAGCGGACTGCATAAATAGCACACCGCAAACCGAAAGCACCGCCGTTGCGAATCCGAGGGCCGCGTAGACAGGCTCGCGCGCCACCAGAAATCCGATCCCGCCGCCGGTAGCCAAGGCACAAAAACCCATCAACGTATAGGATTCGAACGTTCCGGGTGTGAATCCGATGGCCATTCCTACGGCTAAGACCAAAGCAACCGCACCCGCCGCGACAAAGGCATAGGATTTTACTATTCCATGTTGAATCAGAAGGTAGCCCGCGGCGCCAAGCACGATGGGAATCAGCATAGACAAGGTCCATGAAGCGGACACCGCCTGCGTAAGATCTGGCTGTCCTGAAGCCTCCGGTAACGACTGCGCGAGGAGCAAAAAGTTTGGCATGAAATCAGCCAAACTCGCCGTAGGTAGTAGGTAGATAAGTAGGTTCATTTTGGATTGAGTAAAGTGGTGTGACTACCCGTGGCTGCCGCGACCTGGAGGTGGTGGGCCTTGTGATGCTGTTGTCGCTTCTACGGAAGCCGGGCCAAGCGCACCGCGATTGGTTCGGATGGGATCTTTTCCTGTTTTCGACGTTTCGTCGTAAATAGCGAGCAGTTTTTCTTTGTCAAATACCAGCTCTTGACGTGTGTAGCCTGTGAGATCGTAAATACTCGTTAATTCGATCGCATCGACGGGGCATGCTTCTTCGCACATGCCACAATAGATACACCGAAGCTCGTCGATCGTAAACGTCTGCGGAAACTTATCTCGATCCTTCCAGTGCGGATCGTCTTTTGGGGCTGGGGCTGCGATGATCTCGATGCAGTTGGCCGGACAAGCCGTTTGGCACATGTAACAGGCCACGCATTTGACTCGTCCTTCTTCATCGCGGTTGAGGCGATGGACGCCGCGATAGTTCGGTGGAATCTCGGGTTCCACTTCAGGATATTGACGCGTGGTGTTCTTTCCTGAAAAAGCGTGACGCAAAGCCGTGGCGAGCCCGGATGCGATCGCGGGCAAATACATGGCTTCCATCCAGCCAAGTTTTGGCTCCTCGCCCCACTTTACGGTTTTTAATTTCTTCGTTGTCATATCGCACTCTCAGTCAGATTCACACCGGTCGATGGTCGACCTTCGGAACGTGGTCTATTGATCGTCAACTGCAAGTGCCGCGCGCTGATCATGGATCCCGCCACCAAAAACAAAGCAGTTAACGCAAGGTAATGTTTCGGTAGGTCCAGCGTGAGCACGACGGCCACGCAAAGCAGGTTCAGCAGTCCAAGCGGAATGAGCCCCTTCCATGCCAAGCCCATCAACTGGTCAAAGCGAAATCGTGGCAACGACCAACGAAGCAACATGATGAACATGACTACCATAGTGACCTTGAAGACCAGCACAAACGCTCGCAGCAACATACCAACGACCGTGCCATCCACCGGCCCTGTCAAACCGGGAAAATGCCAGCCGCCGAAAAACAATAGGGCCGTCAAAAAACTCACGGTCACGATGTGGGTGTATTCCGCCAGGAAAAACAAGACAAATTTGATCCCGCCATACTCGGTGTGAAAACCACCGACAAGCTCTTGTTCACACTCCGGCAAATCGAAGGGCAGTCGGTTGGTCTCGGCTAACGCGCTTGTAAAAAACACCAGTAGCGCCAGCGGTTGCCAGAAGATGTTCCAATTCCAGAAACCTCCACCCTGGGTTGCAACGATCTGCTCGATGTTGAGCGAGCCTGCAGCCGCAATTACTCCAATGATGGAAAGACCTAACGGGATTTCATAGCTGATGAACTGGGCACAAGATCGAATGGCCCCATACAGCGAGTACTTGTTGTTGGAAGCCCACCCACCCAAAATAATACCGTAAGCCGAGAGCGAACTGATAGCGATCATCATCATGATTCCGATGTCGATTCCTGGAGCCACCACGAACCGGAATCCGCCGGTGTATTCCGTTGGAACCGGGCCAAAAGGCATCACGACCAACGCGAACATGGCGGTCATCAAACTAAAAGTTGGAGCGATGAAGTACAAAAAGGTATAGACGTGATCGGGAATGACTTGCTCTTTGAGGAAAATCTTGATCCCGTCCGCGATGGCTTGGAAGAGCCCGAAGGGTCCGACCCTATTCGGCCCAACTCGGTCTTGCACGTACGCGGCCAACTTGCGTTCAACAAAAGTACTATACAATCCAATCACCGGCACAAAGGCGAGGATGACGCCGATGGCAGCCAGGGTTGGCCAGAGGGTTGGCCAAATTTGCTTGAGGTAGTCGAACATGGATCGGTTTGGTTTTAGGGTTAGTGTTGGTTTTGTTATGAGCCGCAATGCGACTTGGATCAATCATCCATTAGGAATAAATGGGCTCTTTCGCCATGGAGATTTTGACACCGTTTTCGCCTAGATCACCGGCTGACAAGGCGACCAAGGAGGGTACCGACTTGCCGATTTCTTTCCTTAACGTCATCGCGTTGAAGAGTCCTTTGCGTTCGGCAATCTCCATCAAAATGCGTCCATCGGCTCTTGCATCGCCGGGACAGCGAACAGCACCGCTGGCAGCTTGAGCGAGTCCAGAGTGGTTGACGTAAGTCCCATCCCGTTCTGCAAACGAGCTGGAAGCGAGCACGATATCCGCTCGCTCGCTAAGCGGTGACGCGAATATATCTTGAACGATCAGCAGCGATGGTTTTCCGACCGCCCGATCTATCGATTCGGTAACCCATCCTTGGTTGTAGCCTCCGACGAAATACCATGCCGTTGCATCGGCACGGGCAACTGCCTGCTCAAGGGTAATAAGCTCTCCCTCAAAATGACGAAGGATGGCTTCAACGCCGAGACGGTTAGGGCACTTTTCGGAGCGGATCGTGAACTTCACTTTGTCTGAGGCCGGCGACTCTCCCTTGGGACCCTTTGGATACTTGTCATCGCTTCCGACGACCGGGACTCGCCCTAGAACCAGCCGAACCTTTTTGTCCAAGCCCTTCAGATAGCTGGCCAACAAGTACGCTTCTTCTACCGACATGAATGGCGAAAGAACGGCCACGAAACCTCGTGCGTCCGTCTTTATCGCTTCTTTGATTTTGAAACGCGTGACCGACAAGACATCGACCCATGGGTCCGCAAAATTCAAGTCGACGGAGCCGTTCGTCTTCGATGGCTTGTTTAACGAAGCCGCCAAAGCGAAAGAGTCGGACAGCTTTGGTTTCTGCAATCGCCGCTCGTCGTGGATGTACTTGAAACCAAAGCGACCTTCATCGCACATGAAGTGGCCCTGAGCCAGCGGATTGTCGCGAGGTCTCAGGCGATACACTTTGTCTTCATTCTCGTCGACATGAATACTGCAGCCTGTTGAGCAACCTGTGCAAACGCTGTTGGCGCTCTTTAGCCACCACACGCGTTTCTTGTACAGGAAGTCCTTGCTGCATAACGCACCAACCGGGCACAGATCGACCACATTGCCAGCTAGTTTGTTATCGCATGGCATGTCAGGGAAGACGTCGATTTCCTCGTGACTACCGCGATTGGTAACTTGCAATTCTGCCGTACCGCTGATCTCACGCGTGAATCGAACGCAGCGTGTGCACATGACACATCGGTCCGTGAACAACGCAATCTGTTCGCCAATATGGTACTTGTCCATCCGCTGGATCTTGGGCTCGTCCAAGCGACTCACCGGGTTACCATATTTGAAGGTATAGTCCTGCAAATAGCATTCGCCAGCTTGATCGCAAATGGAGCAATCGAGTGGGTGATTCAGCAACAGCAATTCGAGTGTCATCTGCTGAGCCGTCTTCACCTTTTCCGAGTCCGTGCGAATGACCGTGCCTTCTCGGATTGGTGTTTGGCAGCCGGGAACCAACTTCGGGCCCATCACGACTGTGCCGTCGGGCTTCCTTTCGCCCACCTCGACCAAGCACATTCGGCAGGAGGCGACCACGGACAAAGCCTCATGCCAACAGTAATGTGGGATTTCGACGCCGGCCTTGCGAGCCGCCAGGATGCAATTGTCCTTCGCATCTGCATCGACTTCGATATCGTTAACGATTACCTTTGCCACTTGTGTCGTTTCCGGAATGGTGTGGAGTATTACTGTGCTGTTATCGGAGCAGTTGTGGACAACTGCTCTACGGTGTTTAGTGGGCGGCGGCCAGGGATCGGCTTTCGCTTTTTCGCCCGCTCTTGATGTACTCTTCGAATTCAGGACGGAACTTGTTGATGGCAGTCTTGATCGGCCAAGCGGCACCGTCTGCCAAACCGCAGATCGTGGTCCCAGGAATGGTGCCGATCGAAGAGGATATTTCAAGCAATACGTCGATGTCGCTAAGCTTGCCTCGGCCTTCTCGAATACGTTCGAGAATTTTGGTCGACCAGGCAGTCCCCTCGCGACACGGTGTGCATTGACCACACGATTCGTGCGCAAAGAATCGACAAGCGTTGTATAGCACATCGATCATGCTGGTGTGGTCGTCGATCACGATGACCGCTGCGGTGCCCAGTCCTAAGCAACCGACTCGTCCCGGACCTGCAAAATCGAGCGGCGTGTCGAGTTCCTTTTCGCTCATGAATCCCATGCTGATTCCGCCGGGCACAACCGCCTTGGCCTTGCGATCCTTCCAAACGCCGCCGCCGTGCTTGTCGATCAAGTCTCGCGCAGAAATGCCCATCGGCAATTCGACCAGGCCAGGCTTATTGACGTGGCCGCTGATGCAGTAAAGCTTGGGGCCGTACGAACCAGCGTCGCGTGTGTTGTTGGGATCCCGTGGGATGCCCATCGACATGAACCATTCGGCACCCCGATTGAGAATGTGCGGGATGCAGGCCATCGTTTCCACGTTGTTGACCACAGTTGGCCGCCGAAATGCACCTTCGATCGCTGGAAACGGAGGTTTGATACGAGGCCAAGCTCGCTTGCCCTCAAGACTCTCAATGAGACCTGTCTCCTCGCCACAAATGTACGCACACGCACCGCGATGCAAGTGGATGTCCAAGTCGTAACCGGAACCGAGAATGTTTTTTCCCAACAAGTTGTTGTCGACCATCTCATCGATCGCGTCTTTGAGTACGCGATAGCATCGTCCGTATTCGTACCTGAGGTAAAAATAGGCGGTGGTCGTTCGGGTCGCAAAACTGCTTATGACGATCCCTTCCAGCACCTGATGCGGGTCCTGTTCGATCAGCACGCGATTGTTGAAGGTGCCCGGCTCGCTTTCATCGCCGTTGATACAAAGATAAACCGGACCGTTCAAGTCCTTGGGCAAAAAAGTCCACTTGAGCCCTGTTGGAAAACCTGCACCACCGCGACCGCGCAAGCCAGACGCCTTCACCACGTCAACGACGTCCGTATTCTTCATCGCCAGAGCTTTGGCGAGGGCTTGATAGCCGCCGTCCGCTTGGTAGGTCGCCAACTTGTGGCTATTCGGCTTGCCTTGTCTGGCTAGCAAGATGGGTTTGAATTCTTCGTTGCTCATGCTCGACCTCGCACTTGTTTTTCGACATCATCCGCCGTAACGCACAGACTTAACTCATCGTCAATCAACATGCAGGGGGCACCGTCGCAGGCGCCCAAACATTCTGCCAACTCCAAAGTCACTTCGCCATCAGGCGTGGTTTGGCCAGGTTGGATCCCCCAACGTTCACACAATTCGGCTAGCAACTCCTCGCCACCTCGCAACATGCATGGGAGTGATCGGCAAATCCAAACTCGCTTCTTTCCAAGTGGATCTTCTTCGGTTCGGAAGAAGCCATAGAACGAAAGGGTGTCGTTGATCTGAGCCGGAGACAACTCCAGAATATCCGCGATCTCTTTGATCGCCTTGCGACTGACACAGCCCTTTTCTTCTTGGACGACGTGCAAGGCGGGGAGCGTGACGGCTTGTTTGCTAGGATAGCGACCGAGGTGCTCCTCGATGACTTTCTTTGCATTGCTACTCAGTTCGCTGCTACTCAATTCGTTCATCGATCCAGCTCCGCAGCGATGATGTTAATACTTCCAAGAACGGCCACCACGTCGCTTAACATGCAGCCTCGTATCAGTTTCGAAAACAACGCAAAGTGCATCAGGGAAGGCGGTCGAGTCCGAGCGCGGTACGCTCGGAAAGATCCGTCGCCAACAATGTAATATCCAAGTTCGCCGTTGGGCGATTCCGTGGCGGCGTACACCGACTCTTTGGGGGCTTGCATCTGACGGTTGGGCATGATGCTTTCGAAATGATGGATCAGCCCCTCAATGCTTCGGTACACTTCCTTTTTATCGGGCATTCCAGCCTTGCCGGTATCGGCAGCGAAGATCGGACCTTGCGGCAACTTGTCGATCGCTTGCTCGATGATCTTGATGCTCTCAAGCATCTCCATCATACGGACCTGGAAGCGAGCGTAACAATCGCCACCTTGGCTAGCACACACGTCAAAATCAAAGTCGTCGTAAGAGAGATAGGGCTCATCCCGACGAAGATCGCGAGCGACCCCGCTGGCTCGAGCGACCGGACCGGTTGCACCACCCGCAATGGCTTCTTCTCGGGACAGGATACCGACATCGCGGGTACGTTCCACGAAGATGCGATTCTTCATCACCAATCCGCTGAAATCGCGGTAGACCTTGGGGAACTTTCTCACAAAGTCCTTGACCATCGCGACCCAATCGTCGGTCACGTCGTATAGCAAGCCACCGACTCGTGTGTAAGACGTATGGAATCGCTGGCCCGATGCCCGCTCACAAATTTCGTAAATGGTTTCGCGTTCATTGAACGCATACATGAAGGCCGTTGCACCACCCAAGTCAAGAACGCAGGTTCCCAAACAAAGCAAGTGATCGTGCAATCGCATCAGCTCGGCGAATATCGTCCTAATGTATTTGCAACGTGGAGTCAGCTCTATCCCTAACAACGTCTCGACTGCATGGTGCCAAGCGATTTCGTTGGCCATCGGCGAGATGTAGTTCATGCGGTCGACAATCGTTACGTATTGGTTGAAGTCCAATACTTCGCCGAGCTTTTCGAATCCACTGTGCAAGAAACCAATATCGGGCTCTGCATCCATGACCATTTCGCCATCGAGCTGCAACACCAAACGCAGCGTGGTATGCGTGGCTGGATGTTGCGGTCCGAAATTGAGCGTCCAGAGTCCTTCGCGTTTGTTGGCGTCCAGGTCTGGACTATCGAGCAGTTCTAAAGGCATGCTGAAAAACTCCGCTTAGCTTTCTGCTCGTGTGATGACTGGAAAATTATGACGCTCGCCTCGGCCTTTGACGGGATAGTCTTTTCGCAGGGGAAAGGACTGAAATTCGTCTGGCAAGAGCAGTCGTTTGAAGTTGGGATGGCCGGCGAATAGGATGCCGAACATGTCGTAGACTTCACGCTCTGGCCAGTCCGCTCCAAACCAAACGGACGTGGCGGAAGGAATCGTCAAGTCAGGTTCGTTGAGATAGGTCTTCGCGATCAATCGAAGACCCGAGTCGACATTGAGCAAACAGTAGACGACCTCGAATCGATCGTTCACGTTACCGTACTCGAGCAAATCGACCGCGGTCAAATCGGTCAATTGATCGAAGCCAACCGCCTTGAACGCCTTCAAGCATTTCAACAGTTCCGCAGCGGGACAAATCACGCGTGTTTGACTTCGGAATTCAGACCATTGCAGCGAGGTACCGAGCAGCAATTCGGAGAGCCGCAGTTTTACGGTTTCGATTTCGCTTAATTTAGGATCGGTAGATTGGTTTGCCATGTTCAGACGCAACTAATTGGATGGAAGCGATATAAGGGTGCAAGAGTCTTTAGTGAACTGGATCATACTTTTGATCTTCTAGCTTAAACCCGTTGCGTTCGCGGATTCGCACCAACTCGTCCTCATCAAATCGAGCGGGACCCTCGGGAAGAATCCGCAACTTGAATTCGCGTGCGTTGATCGTACCACCAGATTGAATCTTTTCTTGCAGATCGATAATCGAGCGAATCAGTTGCTCTGGCCTGGGCGGGCAGCCGGGGACATAGACGTCAACGGGCATGAACCGATCGACCCCTTGAACCACAGCATACGTGTCGAAAACCCCACCCGTGCATGCGCACGCACCCATCGAGATACACCATTTGGGCTCGGGCATTTGCAACCAAATGCGTTGTAGCACCGGTAGCATCTTCATGACAACACGCCCTGCCACTATCATTAAATCGCATTGCCGTGGCGAGAATCGCATGACTTCGCTACCAAACCGTGACAAGTCATGCTTGCTCGCAGCCGTGCTCATCAACTCGATGCCGCAACAGGCGGTTGCAAAAGGCATGGGCCAAAGGCTGTTCGCACGCGCCCAGGAGGCCGCCGCATCCAGCTTGGTCAGGAAAATGTTATCGCCGAGTTGTTTGTTTATTTGCGTCGCCAATCAAAGACTCCTTTGCGATATGCAACTACGTAGGCAAGCGCTAAGGTCGCCATCAATACGAGAAGGACCGCCAAGACTGCGGGACGAAAGGCTTGCGGAACACCGTCGGGTGCAAGGAGCGATACGGCCCAGGGATAAATGAAGAGAAGCTCAATGTCGAAAACCAAAAACAAGATAGCTATCAAATAGAACTTGATGTCGAAGGGTTTGCGAGCGTCGCCGATCGGATCCATACCGGACTCGTAAGGTGAGCCTTTGACGCGGGTCCGCTTACGCGGCGCTACCATATGTGGAAGCACCAAGGAGACAGCCGCAAAGCCGACGACCGCTATCAGATAAATAAGGATGGGTAAGTAATTGGACACAGCCAAATCCTAAGGGCAACGACTTTGTGAAAAGTTTCACAAGCAATTCAGAGTATTGTAGAGAGCAGTGGTTTTTTGTCATCGGCAGTTTACAAAGAATTTTGAGCGTTACGTTTTGCTTGGCACGATGTTGAATCGATCAGTCGCATTGCCCGGACAGCGGAAGGCAAAGAAACAGGCTCAAGAGCCTTCTAGCGGATTGATACATGGCATTGGCTGCAAGCTGCCGAGTTTGATAAGCAAGTTGTTCGTCCTTCGGCGGGTGGCACCCAGAGCCTTCGTCGGGTGGCACGTCCCAGAGCGAAGCGATGGGCGTGGTGAACTGTGGTAGCGGCCGCTGGTTGTTCCCACGCCCTTCGTAAACTCAGGGACGTGCCACACGCTGGTCGGGACGTAGCTTGTCATTTGTGGCTTGCTCATTGCTCGGCTACCACTACCTGGCTCGACTCTTCCGCTGGCTAGTTCGAAGATTGTCCCACATGGCTGCGATGCGCGGAGCCAAGGCTAGTTCCGTGGAACTATTGTTGCTGTTGGCTGCACTGCCATTCGGGCCGAACCGCAAGAATCCCTCGGTGGTTACCGAAAGTGTTTTATAGTTGGTGCCAAAGAATGGAAAGGTGAATGGCAATGTGTTCGCGAAAGATTGGTTGTTGCCTCGCCATGCAGCCTGTGCCACTCCGGTCGCAGTGAATTGGCTAGTTGTCTGAACAGTAGAAGTCAACGTTGGGCGACCAGCATTAGTCTTTCCAGGATCGTTCGCTGCAGAGGCCCCTTCGATGTCGACTAGCATTGATGTCGCTCCCTTTGTGCAGCAAGTTGTAATTGCTGGCGAAGCCTGTTTGGCTATTGGTTGCGACAAAGATGTCGTAGCCTGACTGGACCCACAGGATGTTGTTATAAAGTTTGACATTGCGAGCTGAATTATCGAGTCGAACCGCATCGCCAACGACTTGATAAACAGTGTTGTTGAAAACCTCGACGTTTCCTGAGGCACTCGAGTTCTCCACCAAGATACCTCGGTTTGTATTGCCGTAGACCCGTAGACCAAAGGCAATCGGGGCGGATGTCCCTCCAGCCGTTGTGACTGTGAGTATCCCACTTCCAACGGCCGCCGAAACAGTTGCTCTATCGTTGTTGCTGGCGTCAACGTTTGCTCCGGCAATCGAAGTTGATCCATCCAATACTTCCAAGTCACCAAATCGATAGAGTGTTCCCCCTTCGGTGAGCCCTTTTCCGTTGACTCGAACCGTGGTTGTACTTGGAACAATCGATGTGACAACTGGAACAATTTGTAGTAATAAACTCGTTCCCTGTGGGTCGCCCATAATGCCTACTGGTCCCGTGACCGCATTGGCTGGTACGACGATCGTCATACTGGTTCCATCTGGACTAGCCGATGTAGGTTGAACAGAGCGTTCGGCCCGAACTCCGGCCGCGTCGATGGTTTGAAAAAGGAGAGACGACGCATAGGAGACATTGTTTTGCGCTACCTTAAGTCGACTGCCGTTCACTACGATGGTTTGACCAGGATTGGCTGATGGGAGCAGTGGATTGGCTGGCGATCCCAATGTCGCATTTGCCGCAATGGAAACCATGTCGGGCGCAGCCAAAGGTGCGATCGTTCCGCCCAGGGTGGTCACGGAAATGGGGCCAAGCGGCAGACCAGCAAAGTCATGACCGGCGTCATCGTCTGCTGTAAAGAACTGATCGCCAACTTGCCAGATGGCAGGATCGTCCTGGGCTGTTAAAAATTTGCTATTGCGATCGAATCTAAGAAGTATTTTCACTTCCGTTTTTGTTCCTAGTAAATTTTGCAGGTCCATATCGGCATGGGTTTGGCTACCGTCGGTTTTCAACCGGCGGGGCCATATCTGACAGCTACCTCGAATACCCGATATTCATTTCATGTTTGCATCGCTGACCGCTCTCCGTCCGATTTATTCGGGCGGAAGCAACGTTTGAGGACGTT
>JBBRJI010000014.1:0-20424 GCA_038219625.1 Pirellulales bacterium
GTTGCTGAATCTTGTGCAACGGCATGTGAAGCATGTGTTCAAAAACACGGCTCCGTACGGACATCTGTACTTGATTGACGGCTTGAGTGCAGCTCCATCGCCCCCAAAGATAGATCATTGTCCTCACCAACGTCACCCCTGCCACCAAGACTGCGATCCACACTAGCAACATCATGGGTGACGGTTGACCCAACGTTTCGCTCATCCAAGTTGGAAGTGGTTTGGTTGGAACGGTCAAAGCGCAATCGATCGCCAATTTGGTTCCTAGTGGCGGAATGAGGGCGAGCACGGTAGCAATGGTGACCGTTCCAAGCCCGAACAGAATCTTCCCTCGAAAGCCCCTGAGCAGCCCCCAAAACGACCTAAAAAGCTTCCAAAAACTGCGGTGCGAGCGAGAAACCAATGCATCCTTATCTTTGCCACTCATCGTCGAATGGTATGAGTCTTGCTCTCCGCTGGATTTTTCTTTTCGTCGTTTGCGAATCTCCGCTAAGTAATCGCGGTATTCAAATCGGCTAGTGGGCATTGGCTCTATTTTCGGTTTAATGGGGCTGATCGCGCCGCGATCGGTTGGTTCTTCATCGCAGTTGCATCACGTATTACACGTCAACGTTTTTTCCAATCGCAATACCGAGTTGACCTCGGGTGCGACCGCGCGAGCACTGGTGCGCTGATGGACCGCCTGAACCCACGCTGCTGCATCTTGAGCGATCGGAAGCCAAGTGTTGTAGTGTGTGGGTAACACCATTTTCGGGCGAATCAACTCAATAGCATCGATGCTCTCCTCGGGTCCCATCGTAACCAGATCTCCAATTGGGACAATCAGGCAATCGACTCCGTTGCGAGCGATCAAGCGTAAGTCTGAAAACAATGCGGTATCGCCGGTATAGTATAGGCGGTAGGAAAATTCGGCATCGGAATGCTTCCCGTCGACGGTTTTGAAATCGATCAGGAATCCGCCGCATGCGCCTCCGTACGACCCATCAGGCAAACTCGAGGAATGGACAGCTGGTGTGAATTGAATACTTCCGAACGGCAGGTGGACTTTCCCCCCTAAATTCATTCCCATAACGCCCTGAATTCCGTGCTTGGATTCCAACCACGTCGCGATTTCATAGTTGGAAATGACGATTGCCTTGGAACGACGCGCGATTTCGACGGCATCGGCAATGTGATCGTAATGAGCGTGGGAAATTAGGATATGGGTGGGATTAAGGCTCGTTGATTCGACTTTGGCGGCTGGGTTGCCGCCAATAAAAGGATCCAACAGGATCTTGGTTGCGCCCGCTTCTATCCACCAAGTAGAGTGCCCGAGCCATGTCACTTCGATTGCCATACGTCACTTTCACGATCGTTTTGGTAAATAAGTCTGCATTTGCCCTGACAAAATACACATTCATCCATTAATTTAACAGGCTTGCAGTTGTGGGCTAGCAGATACGACACCCCCATTTCCAGATGAGGCCATTCCTTTGAGACTGTGCCACTCATCCGCAGAGCCATTTTCGAGGTAAGTCGAATTTACCATCGTTAACCAGAGCTCGCCTAGTGGGGTGCTTTTGCTAGAGTTGCTGCGTCGTGAGACGCTGCCAACCGATCTTTGAGCGGTTGCACGACAGTGTTTTTGAATTCTTTCGTAGAGTGATTGCATTGCCATGTCTAAGCCAAAGCGGCCCCGTATTGAAGCTCCGTCCGTACTTACCGGAGAGCAGCGTATCAATAAACTTTTGGCCGCAGCCGGATTGGGGTCCCGCCGACAAGTGGACGAACTTATTACCGACGGACGAGTCGAAATCGATGGCAAGACCATTACCCAAGTTGGCGTCAAAGTGGACGCAGATATCGCAAAGATCTCCGTCGACGGCGAACCCCTGAAGCGTCATCGACCGCTCTATTTTGCAGTTAACAAACCAGCCGGTGTGCTGTGCACCAATAGCGACCCAGAGGGCAGGCCTCGAGTCATCGATTTGGTCCCCGGCCAAAATCGACTCTTTCCTGTCGGTCGATTGGATTCGTCGAGTACAGGGCTGATCCTGTTGACCAACGATGGTGAACTCGCTCAACGCTTGGCTCACCCACGCAACAGCGTTCCAAAAAGTTACTACGTTGTTGTTGCCGGTCAGGTCGAAATGGACTCCATGCGTCGTTTGCAACGCGGGATCTATTTAGCGGAAGGATTCGCTCGAGTGGACGGTGCCAAGATCCGTCGTGTTCGAAAAGGTTGTACCGAAATTGAAATCACATTAAGCGAAGGCAAGAATCGCGAAATACGACGCGTTCTGGCAAGGCTGGGTCATAAAGTTATTACGCTACGACGAGTGGCTATCGGGCCTCTTCGATTGGCGACACTACCCGAAGGTAGCTATCGTCCATTGTCGCAGGAAGAAGTCGCTCATTTGTACAACGCTGTCGAAGAAATCAAGCGAGAAAAGAAGATCCAACGCAAAGAAAAAGACAGACATCGGTCGGCTGAGATGAGCGGCCTCGGAGCGAATTCCGAGGAAGATCGATTGGAAGTCGTTGCTAAGTCGGACACCGCTAAGCCTGTCAAAACTAAGAGCCAAAAAGTAAAGAAAAAATCCAAACGAGAAGACTCAATGGACACGTTGCCACCTCTATCGGAAAATCCTTACAGCGAACCAGAAGATCAAGACACCGAGGATGCAGGCTTCCAGGACTCGGTACTGGTAAAGAACTCAGGCCCATCGCTCGACGAAAAGGTGCGACGCGGTAAGGTCTTGAGCTACAGTGACGACGACGACGGTTCGATGGAGGAAGCCTCTTTTGACGACGATGATTTCGACACGTCAGGCATGGGCTTCGAGAGCTTCGATGACGATGATGACATGGATGACATGGATGAAGATGACATGAATGCTGACGATTCCGAAGAGGCCAACGACAACGAAGAAGTCGAAGTCCGACCGACTCCTCGAAAGAAACCGCAGCAAGCACGCGGGGACCGCAGTCCGAGTCTCAACAAGTCACCGGCACGACAGAGCACGGGTGGAGAACGTGCACGCGGCTTCGCTCGCAAGAAAGCAACTGGCCGACCAACTGGACCCAATAGCGGACAGAAAGGGCGATCGAGCAGTTCGAGCGGCAGAACCGGCGGTTCATCAAGTCGCAAGGGGGGCACTTCAAGTCGACTTGGCGTATCCACTGGCAGACCTGGTTCCAATCGTCCAAGCAAGGGAGCAGCCCGAACCGGTTCGGGCTTCGGCGGGAAAAAGGCTGGAGCACCACGGCAAGGCTTTGGCGGAGGCGGCGCTGCGTCGACTGGCTCCGACGGTCCAACATCGCGTCCTGGCCGTTCGTTTGGGGGAGGAAAGCGTTCTGGTCCTGCGGGCAAGAAAGCAGGCGGAGGCAGATCTTTCGGTGGTCCAAAAGGTAAAAAGAGCGGCGGCAAAGGCCGCCGCTAAACGTGGCACGGCGGTCCCCGCCGTGATTGTCGCCTTTCGCTCCGCGAAAGTGCGCCTCGTTAACGCACTTTTGCAGAGCAAAAGGCAACAAATTTTTGCACCTTGCGAATAAAGTCACAGCCTATCCCATGTCCTATTTGCAGATCGAAGAAAAGCGTTTCGTTGTGATGGGTGTCGCCAATCGAAAGAGCGTTGCTTATTTCATCGGCAAAGCCCTCGAAGCCAACGGTGCGACCGTTGAGTACGTTGTTCGAAGTCAGACGCGGAAAGACGAAGTAAGCAAGTTGTTTCCTAACAGTCCAATATGGATTTGCGATGTCGAAGACGAATCGCAAATAAGCTCGCTTGCAATCGAGTTGGCGGCCAACAAAGAACCTATTCATGGATTGGTCCACTCCATCGCCTTTGCAGACTACAGCGACGGAATGAAGCCATTCCATGAGACGACTCGCAAGCAATTTCTTCAAGCCATGGATATCTCTTGCTTTTCGTTCATTGCAGTTTGCAACGCGGTCAAGGACTTGCTCGCACCGACCGCCTCGGTGGTGACCATCGGCATCTCCACCACGCGCATGGCCAGCGAAAGTTATGGATTCATGGCTCCCGTCAAAGCCGCGCTCGATTCCTCACTCGCCTTCTTGTCGAAATCGTTTAGTCGTTTTTCCAAAATCCGATTCAATGCGGTCGGTGCCGGACTGTTGAAAACAAGTGCCTCGGCTGGCATACCAGGCTACGTAGACGCTTATCTTTTTGCGGAGAAAGCCATTCCTCGCGGCACTGGCGTCACAACGCAAGAGGTTGCGGACACCGTACTGTTCTTGCTAAGTCCCCGTTCGTCCGGGATTACCGCTCAGACGTTGGTGGTCGATGCGGGCATGTCCACCAACTATTTTGATAATGAAATTGTCTCTCGCGTCTCTGGCGGGCAATAGCTCCAATTGATATAGCTGCCACTTGCTTCGTTTATCGTCTACTATTTGTCTGTCACATTCCCCCAACAGTGTTTTGGGTCAACTGCGACAATTCTATCGGATATTTTGAAATATACGGCAATCATGACTATTGGTTGCACTATAAAAAACGCAATCATGATTGCAATCGAAAGCCAAAATGTCGAATTGTCCAAAGGTTTCCCACTACCTGTACATGCAATCAAGAGGAAAGTTCCGAGGACTAAGCCTGGCGCAATTAGGCTCGTGCTAAGGACGAAGATTGCGTGATTGAACTTTGGGGGGCGAAAGGACAAGTGGGCTAGGAGTTGGCAGTTTCCTTGGCACCACGAAAGTGTTCTGGGATGAACCCAGACCCGAACAGAATGATGCCATGCAAGAATCGTTAAATATAGGCCGAGCATTGTACTCAACCCAATTCCAACGACAATCATTAGCATGCAAGTTACAAATCGGTCCATGTCGGGTTGCTTTCCAGGGCGATTTTCGATGACCGCGAGAAAGACAACGGTAACAAATGACGCAGCAGCAGCCAACCAAAGTGCATCCGCCACATGGAACCACCAGAGAATAGTACCGCGGATTTTCCTCGCAGAGTTTCGTTCATACCAACGTACCCACCATCCGGTCTGTAGGGTGGGGCCCGCAGCTCGAATCGATGGCAGTAAAGCAGCCAACACAACGCTTGAAGTGAGCCAATAAATTGCGAGCGAAATAGGAAACAATAGGGACCAAAGCCAGATTCCCGTTGGACCTTCTTCCCCTAGGGCTTTTTTGTCGGTCTCTTGGACCATAAATGGAAATCCTATCCTGTGAAATCGAAAACGGGGCTACCCTACGTCGCCCAGTGCGACCACGGCCCCGTGCCGCTGTGTCACCTGACGTTTCAATTTGGAATGCTCAGCCAAATCGAGATTGGGGTCCTTTTCCACGATTGTTTGGGCGATTCTTCTCGCTTGCACTAATACTTCGGCGTCGCGGACCAAGTCGGCGATTCGCAAGAATGGCAACCCTATCTGCTTGGTACCGAGCAAGTCCCCTGGTCCTCGCATTTGCAAGTCTTGTTCAGCCAATCGAAAGCCGTCGTCAGTTGACGCCAACACGCTTAGCCGAGCATTCTCCTCTGGTGCAACCCCTGGTTTTGCGAAGACGCAAACATAGCCAGGATAACTCCCTCGCGAAATGCGCCCTCGCAACTGATGGAGCTGGGCCAAACCCATACGATCGGCATCCAAGATGGTCATGACAGTAGCGTTCGGTACGTCGATCCCAACTTCAACTACCGTTGTTGCAACGAGGACCTGCGTATGCCCTAATGTAAAGGCATCCAGCTTCGATTGCTTGTCGCTCCCGTCCATGCGACCATGCAGTAAATCCACTCGAAGTCCTGCCAGTGGCCCTTCTTGCAATTGACGATAAACTTGCTCCGCCCCGACAATCTCTGCTTCTGGATCGGATTCGACGCGAGGGGTGACGACGTAGGCTTGGCGGCCGCTTTGGATCTGCTTCACGACGAACTCCCACCATTTGCCTTGCTGTGCCGTGCTCCCCAAATACGTATGTACCGTCGCGCGGCCAGGGGGTTTGTCTCGCAAAACCGAAACATCGAGATCGCCAAAAATGGTCATGGCGATGGTGCGTGGTATGGGAGTCGCCGATAGAACCAAGTAATGAGGAACTAATCTGGACTCTCGCAAATTGGCTCGCTGCTGCACTCCAAATTTGTGCTGCTCGTCGATGACAACCAGCCCCAACGCTTCAAACTGAACCTGTTCGCTCAATAGCGATTGAGTACCAACGACCAGATCGACCGTTCCGATGGCAATGCGTTGCAAAAGCTCGGTGCGTTCACGTTGAGTGATGGACCCGACCAGCAATTCAATCATGACTTGACTGCCGGCCAGTTGTTTGCGAAGCCGTGTGAAGTGCTGTCTCGCCAGAAGTTCCGTCGGAGCCATAAGAGCCGCTTGCTGCTTGCTCGCAACTGCGTTGAGCATCGCGTATTGCGCGATAACCGTCTTGCCGCTCCCTACATCCCCCTGGATCAATCGATTCATGGGCACATCCTGAGCCATGTCGTTGCGTACGTCTTCGATCGCTAGCAATTGGTCGCGCGTCAGTTCAAACCCAAATCGCTTCAGGATGCGAGCGTGAATCATGGGAGTTGCCAGAATTTTCGGTGCCGGCTTGTCGTGTTGCAATCGATGGCGACGCATGGCCAAGGCTAGCTGGTAGACAAATAGTTCTTGGAAAATGAATCGATGTCTTGCTTCATTGGCTTCATGGACGGTATTGGGTTGATGAATGGATCGTAAGGCTTTTGCAATTCCAAGGAGCGGCGGAGCCTTTGTATCCGTGCTGCTGGTCGGAGACTTATCACCGACGCTGAGGACGGACTGGGTGGCCAGCAATCGAATGGATTCTGGCAGGGCTTCCTCGATCGAATCGGTGAGATGCTCTAGAGCAGCCGCTACTGCGCTGGCGACGTGGCGTTGCTGCAGACCATCCGTCAGTGGATAAACTGGAATCGGCTTGGCTTCCGGCAACGGCTGGTCGACGGCTAAAATCGTCGTTTCAGGGTGCCGCATTTCAAACGATATTCCGGTCGATTTGGCCATTCCAGTTGCGATTACCCGCATTCCGTGTAGGAACTGCTGCCTTCGAAAGGGCTGGTTGTACCAAACGCAGCGAACGTATCCGCCGCCATCAATAGCCAGCAAGATTCCGACGCTACTGCGTCCTTCGAAGCTAACGCGTTGGTCCATATCCACAATTTGACCGATGACGCTGGCCCGAACGCCCGGTTCAAGCTCGGTGATGGACTGGTAGGGAGCGATATCCTGATAACTGCGGGGGAATAAAAAAAGCAAGTCAATTGCCTTCCGGACCCCTAGTTTATGAAACAATTCCGCACGCTGCGGCCCAATTCCTGAGATAAATTGCAACGGAGTGCCGACCTCCAACGGCGGAGTAGTCTGAGAAGTCGATTTCTCAGAAACGGGAGGAGGCTGGGCTTGAGAGCCGAGTCGACTCAAAGATGTTTGTAGTGGATCAATCGAGGACATGTTTTGAAAGCGAGGTTGTCAGGTTGCCGTTCCCGCGGATAATGGGTGCTCAAAGTTGACTATTTCAAAAGTTAACTAATCCAAAGGAGTGCTAAACGTCGTGTTTGTTGCCGCATCAACTGATTGTTTCCCAAATCTTCCGTTCCCCGATGTGATCGAGGTCCTTAGCGACCTGGAATTCACTTGTGTGGAAATCGTCTTTGACGATAACGGCATCCAAATGCCGCCTGCCAGAATCGTGGAGGAATACGATGAATGCCTGCGTTTAGTCCGTGACACGCACCGTCTGGATATTTGCAGTTATAACGTCAAGATCGCCGCAGAGGGTGAGATTCACTACGAACGATTTGCCAAAATCTGCGATCTAGCCAAGGCCACGAAGGTGGTTTCGCTGACCATCCCAAGCGGTGAGCATGGCACCCCGTTCAACCAGGAAGTCGAACATCTGCAAAAATTGGTCGGGATCGCAGCGGACCGGGGGGTCCGAATCGGCTTGAAAAGCCAAATTGGCCGACTCAGTGAAGACCCCGATACCGTTAAGAATCTTTGCGACTACGTTCCTGGCATCGGTTTGACGCTGGACCCAAGCGTCTATTTGTGCAGCAATAACCGCAACAAAAACTATGAAAAGTTGCTGAAATACGTCTATCACGTGCATCTGCGCGACTCGAAAAAAGACCAACTGCAGGTTCGAGTTGGTCAGGGGGAAATCGAGTACGGCCGTATCATTACTCTATTGCAAGCGGTCGGCTACGACCAAGCCTTTAGCGTCGACATGACTCCAATGGAAGGCATGGACATGCGTCAAGAACTGAGAAAGCTTCGGTTATTGCTGGATAGCCTGCTTTAGGGCGAGCGGTAGAAGGACCTCTGAGTACCCCGCATTGGAGTCTTGTCGAAACCGATCTCAACGCGGAGGAAGAGCTTTTGGGCTATTCCCATGATGCTGATTCCGTTTCATGCATCGCGTCGTTTCGAGGTTGTTTCCGCTCTGCTTACGTAGATTCAAATTGCCATGCATCCGGCCGCGTTGATGCGCTGTGATTTCCTTGATGCGATTGCATTTTCATTTTCATGAGTTCATCAAATGAACGTTGCGTCTCGCTACCGCTGTGGTTCATCCCAGCGGGGCGATAATTGGCGGCTACAATCATTCGCCACCAGACTCTTCGCTCTCCGCCGAGTTAATCTCGGTGGAAGCAACGTTTGGCGGGGCGTGACGTCTTAAGTGCGAATTTCCGATCCTGAAAGGATCGCAGAATCTTTGACCCTATCAGAGCCCTTTCAGGGTGATTCGCATGTCCTTTCGTTCCCCGGGGGTGCGCCGCTTCGCGGCGACCCCCGGCTACTTGCTGCAATCCCTATCGGGATAGAAGCGGAAGCGTTACCGAGTGAAATGAATACGAAAACATCAGTTTGCATTGGTCAAAACGGACTCCGACCAAGGTTCGAAAATAACATTGGCAGAATCCGCAGTGCTCCATCCCAGCAAATACCTTAGCTTGGTACCTGAGACACGCAGTCGGGGAATGCGAAACGAACCGTCTTCCTGCATTGGCATGTATTCAGGTGTCGTGTCCAAAACTCGATTTTGCGAGACCATGCATACCATGGTTGCGGCCGGATTGGTTGCGGTCGGATTTGGGCTGGTTTTTTGTTCTGCTCGGATAACGATTTCGGCCCCATCCACCGTGACTGTTCCTGTTAATCGCGGTAGTCCGTCAACGAATGTTTTTTCCCGCGCCCCCAAAAGATCTAACCTGGTCTCGTACGATGCGATGACTAAATCGAGGGACGTGCCACACTTCTGAAGTAGGATTCTCCAAAGTTCGGTGGGCATGACCCCAGGCGGCAAGCGTGAGTCCCGTAGGGCCTCTAGCATGCGGCGTGGAAGGGTCGGACCTCCCGCGTCTAACAATGCATTCGCTACGACATAACCCAGCGGGTAAACAACATCAGAATCTCGCTCACGGTTCAGGGCTTCATTATCGCATAGCAGTTTAAAAGGCACGCGCCCACGCGAGTCCGTTCCTGCCGCCCATCGATTCATTCGCTGTCGCTCTGTTAAGCTGGTATCGCCATAGCCTTCCAGTTGGACTGCCGTTGCAACCCCTTCGTGAAACATCCGCATCGCATTGAAATGATCTGTCGCCCTCCCGTTGCTTAGTTGCTCGATAAAGACGTGGGCCGTTTCATGACGCAAAGTTTGCAGGAAATCTTGATTGCTGGTCGCAAGCGCTAACGGGACTCGAATCTTCGTCCAATTCGCTTGGCCGGATGCATGGCTACTAACGGCACTCGCCACATCGACCACGATGCGAGCCGACGGTGCAGGCGGATGCTGAAAGTACGCTCGCGCCTGCTCATGTACTTCGTCGATACTCCAAGCCAGTTGATCGACCGTTTCCCGCTGTGACTCCTTGAAAATCAATTCGTAATGCTCCGATTCGAACTTCGCGAAACCATCCATAGCAGAAGAACCCCCGTGAGCCTTGGATCCGCTTCTCGCGGGCCTACCCGCAGCCTGCTCTTCGGGTGATTTTGAGTCTTGGTTTTCATTTGAGGCCATGAAACCAATCGCTGCGATCCAAACGAGTATCGCAAAGGCTCTGCCAATGTTGGTTATCCATCCTGCGAACTTCCAGGCTGACATTTGATCCATCCAGCGACTCACAATACCATCTTGCCATTGATAAGCGATGGCTGAACACGTCCAAGCAACAACTGCCAAGAAAGCGTGTCCGCCAATTTGCTTCCATGGCAGAATTAGAATACCCTCGTTGATGACCGGTGAAAGCAGGGTCGGTGTATCAAGCCATGCAGCCATTGGGCTGCTAGTCGTCCGAAACCAGACAATCGTTAACAACGCCAGTCCTGCTATCAGCGGAAACCATTGCCTCGAAAAAGAAAATAACACCGCCGCCCCGACGACCGTCATTTCCAAAAGGACGCTAAGGCCTGCTTGTGCAATCAACTCAACTCCAGCGATAGGTTTTGAAAGAGAGTTCAATGAAACCCATGCATAAAACAGCCCCAACAAAAACGAAACAGACCTCTCAAACAGCACGATCACCAAGGCTGCCAGCGCCTTGTGAAGAAAGACGCCCAGACGGCTAACCGGCAACGCATCCAAGAAGCTCTGCGTTTGTTGGTCACGCTCTCGGCTCAGCACCGTTATGCCAACAAGTATCCCGAAAAACAAAGTAGGAATGATCTCATCGGCAGCGCTTTTTTCGTTATCGGTCGGCATATCGGGAAAGTCGGTCCCAAGAAGGTAGAACACGTCCATACCGTAGACTAAACCGACCAAAAGGACACAAAGCCGCAGCTCCGATAGCTCCTTTCGCAGCAGGGTGAAGTTCATGGTTTTGACTCCGGAGCCGCGAGAAGTGATTGCGTCCATCTTTTGGCAAACAAGGAAAGATCCCAGTCTGTTGAAGCTCTCACCAGGTACGGTACGTTGTACCATCCGTCATGAACCATCGCACGGAAATCATGCGGTGCCTCATACGCCAATACAGAACCAAGGAACCGCCGTTGAGCCTCGCTACCAACCTTTCCAAGCTCAAGAATCCCTATAGCCGCCACGGTGGCAGCTAGGCTGTCGTCGTTCAATCGCTTCTGGAACTGCAACCAATGTAGCAAATCGTATTCCGTAACAGTGATATCTTGAGGCATCTCCGAGTGCAAACGCAACGCGATTAATTCTTGCGGTGTTGTTACCTTCTTTCGAAGAGGCCACCAAGTCGCAAAGCCCTGAAGCACCCAGCTACGCGTGTCGGACTCCAATCGTAAATGCTGATGCGCGGCGAGAATTTTCTGGAGCACTCGAGCCTTGAGTGCGTCACTTTCCGGATGCGTAGAAATCATGTTAAGACGGATCAAATATCCTTGACGTGAACTAAGCTCTCCGTCTTCAAGTTCTTGCGTTTCCATGTCTCGCCGATGAACCATGAAAAGCGGTGGCAACCGCTTGCAGCCCAGATACTCAGCCGCGCCTGCAAGCAGTTCCGCTGCGGCCGTCGCATGCAACTTCAATGCTTCCGTTTCTTCGATAGTCGGTTCCGTTACGGCGGCTGCCGCAGATACATTGCCGACCCCCAACACAACATCGATCGCACCCGGAAGCTGCAATGAATCGGTTTTCTCCTTTCTCTCCGCGGCCGACCCAGCCAGCACCATCCCAAGCACACACAGCGCGGTCATCGCCATCTTTTCCCGTGCGGACATTTTCTCCGAAAGCATCGTGGCAAGGGTCGCGTCTCGTACCAGGCCTAACGCAAACCCAAAGCTAGTAATGACAATGATCAAAATGCAAGTCATCCAGAGCGCTTCGACGGGGATCTCAAAGCGTTCATACGCAAATCGGTCGCTAACTAGTTCGAACGGTCCGAATCGACTGATCATCACCCCCGCTTCCTGCTGAGCCCAAAGCAATAAGGCGACGATTGCTACTCCAATTGCAATGCGATATCTACCAAGGAACGCGTGCGTGAATATCACAGACCAACAGAACCAAGCCCATCCAACAGTTTTAATCCAAAGCAGCAAGGCAAATCGGTTCGTCATCGCCTCGGTTTGGTAGCCAGACCTGAACGCCACTCCAAGCAAAGTGCCTGCGGCCACCAATACGAAGACCAGTCCAAAACCATATTTCACGGCAAGCATCATCCAGCGAGGCATTGGCAGACCCTCAAGAAATACCTGAGTGCGTTGCCGAAATTCGGCTGCGATAAGTGCATTTCCGATTACGAGACAGGCGATGGGAAGAAGGGCAAATAGCAACAGATCCAAAAGTGCAAAGTTGCTTCCTCCGTATTGAACCAACACTTCCATATTTTGCAAAACAACGAAGCCTGTCGTTAGCAAAATGAGCACAAACAAAATCATAGCCCCGTGCTGCCGCCACTCTTTCTCAATCAATCCGAATATCACAGATCGACTCTCCGTACACCTACACAGGCGATGAAAATGTCCTCAAGCGAAAGCCGCTGTGCTTCAACGTCGGTCGGTAGTTTCAGTTGCTCCCATTCTTCGGATTTAGCCCGATACGTTTGGAATGTTTTGCCATGGATCGACCTCTCGTTCCAGAATTCGAAGGAGCTAGGCAAGTCTATTGTCGCGCCCTGGAAAGCGATGCGTCTGACCTCCGATTGCAAAACATGAAGCGAGCCCTCGAATCGCATTCGACCGGCGTGAACGATTCCAATGCGATCCGCACATCGTTCCACCTCATCAATCAAGTGAGATGAGAAAAACGTCGTACGGTGATGTTGGCGCGCTTGTGCGACAATGATTTCCATGAACTCGCGGCGTGCCACGGGATCCAGTCCCGCGGTCGGTTCATCCAGAATTAACAAATCCGGCTTCGGTGCGATTGCCAGCGACAGAGCCAGCTTAGCTTTCATGCCGCCGGAAAGTTGCGAGACTCGTCTCGTTTCAGGAATTTCAAAAACTTCAAGCAAGCGAGTGAACTCTGCTTTTTCCCAAGTTGGATAGAACGAACCGACGAACTTGCCGAGCATTTTGCACGACATCCAAGGATAGAAGTTTTGCTCCTGCGAAACATATCCAATATGTCGCTTTAACATAACGCCGGTTCGGCGCGTGTTTTTACCCATCAAGCTGATTACGCCAGCTTCGGCAGCAATGATGCCCATGAGCATTCGAATGGTGGTCGTTTTGCCTGCACCATTCACTCCAAGAAATCCGTATATCTCCCCGGCACGTACCGACAGATCTAATCCGTCCACCGCGGCCACACCTCCAAAGTGCCGCTTCAATCCCCTAACTTCAAGGACGTGTTGGACTTGGGATTCGACCATCTGTTGACATCCTCACCTGGCAACGGACAAGAAATTCTTTTGGGGGTGCAACATGATTTGTGGGAATTCTGACAAGCGCGGAATTCCCGCGAACGCATGTGCAGACATTTAAACTGGTTGAGCAACACGCATCGGCACGACTTGATAGGCCCTTGACCGGAACAGGAAGTCAATCAAGTTGCCTTCATGCGGTTGCAGCCAATTCAAGCGGCTTGTTGGCATCGGTCCGATGTTCAACCGGTCGATATTGGTAGCGTTGGTCAAGTCATCAATCCAAGCTTCATCCGCCGTTAAAGCAGTACCGACAAGTGTTGGACCAATCGACTTGATCATATCCTTTTGGCTGCACTGAACTACCGAAACAAAAGGGAACATGTATTCCTTCATCGCAACTCCGCGCTGTGGCGAATCGGCGGTGACTACCATCGGTCGAAGATAAGCCGACCGTTCAAGTTCGATAAGCCGCTCGCCATACGAGGCTGTCATGTCTGTGACTCCAGCCTCTGCAAGATCTTGTTGTACCATGGCGTACGTACCTTTTGCCATCTGAGGATTGGTAAACGCAGCTAGGGCTGCCTTCGGATCACTAGGCGGAAGGATTCCGACATTACCGATCTTCGCAGCAATCGCTTCGCCAATGGCTTTGGTATTCCGTGAAGCCCAAATACCGGAACAATTGATGCAACTGCGCCCCGAATTGCTAAGCACGCTTTCGACCATCATGTCGAGATAGTCTTCCCATTGATCGACAACATCGTCTCCGATGAGGATCTTGGAAAATCCTGGACCGTGGGCTTGTACTCTGGGATTCCCAGAATACTGGTCGACCGTTTGCGCGCTGCCGAAAATCATGCTGCGAGAACACTTGTTCAAAATAGTCGATCCGACGTCGTGGCCGCCTGGATACAAACAAAACGCTTCCGCTGGAATGCCCGCTTGGATGTATGCGCTGATCATTCGATAGGGAGTCCAAGGCTCCTGCGAGCCTGGCTTCAAAACCAATCCAACCTGTAGCGGTACAGCCGGTAACCAAAGAGTGTGAACTCCAGGCGAGTTGTTTGGAAGGACAGCCCCAAGAACCGGTGTCTGACATTGGAAGCTAACGGTTACGTTGCGCCCTTCTTCGCCGTATCCTCTTGAGAAGATTTCAAGATCGAGCCCCCGCGTCAACGCGTCCAAAATAGTATCGATATTGCTTAGAACAAAGCAGTTCTTCTGCATGTTGTTTCGACACATATGCTCCGGTAGTCCCGTACTCGCCGATTGCTGATGGATAAAATCATCAACAGACTGCTGACCATCGCCCAGAGGTAAAGTCTCATGTTCGAAAAGATAAGCAGCCTTCTTACATCGAGCGATCAATTCTGGAGTGGGTATGGAGCGTAGTGCTTTTCTAGCATTCGCGGCCTTCCTCATGTCCATCTCGACCATTCCGCCATTGACTTGGCCAATTCTCGCTATGGGCTCACCCGAGTCGAAGTGAAAGACTTCTTGAAAATCAAGCGACTTGTATTGCTTGCCCCAGCGGATCGGATTGATGGTCAACACGGTAGATTAAGCTCCAAAGGAATGTTGGGATATCACGCGCCCATCGTCAAACGACGAAAGTTCGGCGATGTTGGGCAGAAGTCTAGTAAACGCCTACTGTCGTTGACGACGCAAAGGCTCGGTAAGGTCTGACGCCACTGACGCCGTCCCACGGATATTTTTTGTAAGGCATTTCACGCTCGCCTTCGTCCCGCTCAAGGAAGCCTGGCACGAAGAACTCTTTGGTCATCGTGTAAAGCTTGACGCGTCCAGTCTCGCCGTATCCAACCACTTTCGTATGATCGTCAAAATCGACAACTTCAACGACGGCACGAGGTTGCGGCGCATAGTAGGCGATCGTATATCCGTCATCGATGGTAACAGGTCGCGAACAAGCCAAGCCCATCAACGTGTTTCCATACGTTGGCGTCATGTAAACGCCACTCTCTTCGGCAGGACCACCCAGCAGTTCTTCAACACAGAAACGAGTCCATTGCGGTGTGAACTCGGTCCCTCCGGAAAATATTCCAGTAATACCAATCTCCTGAATACTCGTGTCTTTTTCGGCCAGTCCCGCTGCGAGCGACTCGAGTAACTTCGGCGTCGTAAACATGCATTTGATATCGTGATTCGCAGTCAAAATGGTGATCGCTTGATCGATGCAGTGCCGCTTGTATTCCTCTAAGTGCTCCATCCAACCTTTTTTGATGAGCTTCACAACCCATCGCGGATCCAAGTCAATGCAAAAGCAAATTCCGCCTCGGTACTGGCAAAGATGCTCGATGGCTAATCGAAGTCGTCGCGGACCTGAGGGGCCAAGCATCAACCAGTTGGATCCCTTCGGAAAGTATTCATCCGGCAGGGTGTGACTAAAGAGTTCGTAGTCGATCCGGAAGTCATCGATCACCATTCGGCTCTTGGGAATTCCGGTCGTGCCGCCGGTCTCAAAAACATAAGTCGGCTTGCCCAACAGACCATTCGGTATCCATCGGTTGATCGGACCACCTCGAAGCCATTCGTCCTCAAACTCTGGAAATTTTTTGAGGTCATCAAAGACTTTGACTTCTTTCATCGGATCAAACTTGAACTCGGCTTTTTTCGCGAGCCAAAACGGAGAGCCCGTCGATTCGTGGAAGTGCCACTGGACGGTTTCGTAGGCGTGTTGGTCAAGTAGTTGTTTTGCGTTTGTGGTTTGCTCGTTAGAGGCCAACCAAGCGGGTGTAGAGACGGTCATGAAATGGTAGGTGTGGAAAGAGACGTGGAGTGATCGAGCATCTGTTCGACCCTGGGGAACTGGATTCGGGTCTGACATTGTAACCGAATTTCACGTCCGACAAAACGCTTGCTTCTCATGACGAAGAGACACCTTCGACAAGATTGCTTTGCCAGTTGCCGATACAATCGCTAAGTTGTGCAGTGACACCCCGATAAGAATGATCGGCGCTGGTGATAACGCGAACAGTGTGTTTTTGCACGCAGCTAGACTGTACAGCGAGTCTCCGTTTTAACTCAATATCAGCACCCTTGAAATTAGACGTTCCTCTCTCAACCTCCAGTTGTCCAAATGTCCAAAGTGTCGGAACATTTAGCCCGCTTGCCATCGCAAGATAGTCATACTTGTCGCCGCTTCCGTACTTGTCTTGGAACGTTGACGCACAAACCCACATCGGCAATGGAAATCGCACTTTCATTACAGACTCTGGGTGCCCGGCTTCGCATTTTTCGTTGGCCTCTCGAAGGTGTTCGTGAAAAACGGCTCCTCTGTCAGGATCCTTAAGCAAGATGTCCGTGTTTAGTCTTGGCGGTGAGACAGCAACCAGTGCTTTCAAACTTTCGTTGTTCTTGAGGCTCCACAATATGCACTTGAGGGCCCCGAGACTGTGGCCCAACAACGAAACCCTCTGAATACCCTTTCGAGTAAGGAACTGAACCCAAGCATCCAGATCAAGTTGGCTTGCCGAGATGCTCTCAATTTGGGATCCAACGCGCATCGGCGTCGGTCCAGAATTGAAACTCAAGATATCATGCCCGCGCGTGTTGACGAGCAGTACTGCGGTATCGTGGGTTGCCAGCCGATGGCTAAGATCAAGCAACAGGCTTGAACTATAGAAATTGCTATTCACGCCGTGAACTAGAATCCAAGCGTTTTGAAATCGTGTTGGTTCAGACAGAAAACCATGCAGTCGAACTCCGTCGCTTGTATTGGTGTGAACTAACGTTCCAAGCATGCGAGCAATCCAATCGAATCCAATAAAAAAGGCCACCGAACACATCGGTGGCCTTTTGATATCACATTTTAATTGACCGACTAAGGTCCGACAGGGCTCACTACTGGAGCATCGTTGTTGTCATCTGCAGCGATGATACCCAGGGCAGTCAAGCCACCGATTGCAGCTAGGCCACCAAGTCCACCTAGGCCACCCAAACCGCCACCACCACCGCCGCCGCCGTAACCGCCTCCAAATCCGCCTCCAAATCCACCGCCGCATCCGCAAGTCGATGCCGATCCGCACTGATCCACTGGAACTACACCGGGATCGACGGGTGACTGAACAATCGTTTCCACAATGGTCTGAACAGGCTGTTCACAAACTACCACTTCACAGCACTGAACAACTTCAACGTTCATCTGCCCGCATGCGTCCTGCATGCTGGAAACAAATCGACTGCCATCTGCCCCAACAGACGCAAAAGCATTGTCAACTAACTGGAACGAGGTTGCAGCAAAACCAGAGTTGCCAGCAGCTACGAAACCATAAACACCGGCCCGAAGTCCATCGATGCTAAATTTGCCTTGCTTGTCAGAAGTGGCCTTGGCGACTTCTTGACCGTCCTTTAGTACGTAAACAACCATATCGCTCATGTCTGCGGACGGAAGAACCGATCCAAGTTGGCCGATCAGCTTTCCATTCGCATCAAGCTTGACAAAGTGGGACTTGCTGAATGATCGCGAATCGCCTAGCGGATCCTTCGACACATGGGGAAGCTCTGCTCGCACGGCATAGGTCGGAAGCGTCTGCGATCGCAGGATTTCCTTGACTTTCATGCCAGCCGGACGAACCACTCGCACTTCAACAGTGCTGCTGAGGTGCGTGTTTTCCGCGTCCAGGACTTGAAGTGAAAAGGCTGCGATCGACTCGTTGGTGCGAGTCACCAGCGAATAGGAGCCAGTTTTGACGTTTTCGAATTTGAAAGAGCCTGCTTCATCAGCAAGTGCAGTATGCGCAACTTCGCCATCGCGAACTAACGAAACCGGAAGCCCCTCTAGTGGAGCCTTCTCATTGCCCACTAACTGTACCAAGCTTCCGTCAATCGAACCTTCCTTGCTAAGGCAAACCCATTGCTTGCTGAACAATTGGTTTAGCACCGAACCATTCGATATACTGACCGCTGGAATGCTCTCGTCTGCCATTAAGCTCGGGGCAATTCCAAACGACAAACCAGTCGACATTACCAAAGCAAAGGCCTTCGCGAAGGCCTTTGAATGCGTTTTAATTCTCATGTTGCGTATCCTGTTTTTTAAGAGTATTAGCTCTTCCAAAAAATTTCCCACCTAATTGATATCCTAAACCTTTCGCTAGCACAAGCAGTTTTCTTCTAAAAATCGGAAAATTCCTTAGAATCTGAAAACTCAGCCTGACAGGAAAAGCTTAACTTATTTTGCGTCCGACGGAGCAGCGTTTTTGTTCATTCTTCCATCGCGGTTTTGGAAGATTTCCGAAACACGTCCTGTTTGGTCACCAGGTCGAGTATTCGTCCTAAAATCCATAACACTCGACTTCATAGCGGTTCCTAACGGCGAAACTTCGTTGACCCCAGATCCTCGTAGCCAGCCCATGAGCTTGTCCAAGTTGATTCGGCTAATTCCCAGTGACTTCGCTTCGGATTCGAGAACGCTTCGATCTTTTGCAGAAGCTGTGTCAACCGACGTCATCTCTCCACGTACTTTGAAGTCCTCGCCCATTACCATCCAACGGATTTTTTCGCTCAATTTACCCGAGATTTTTCCACCCGGCGGCAAATCCACCTTAACCTCGCCTCCATTTTGCTCAATCAACGCTTTAACAGTTTCGCGATCGTCTTTGCCATCTCCATCAATGTCCATCTTCCCAACCAAGGCAAATTCGACTTTTCGTCCTGGTTGCCAGGCTGGAGAGTAAATGGAGTCCCCCCTCAAAATTGTAGTTGGGGCTCGATCCGATAGCACTTTGCATCTGGCAAGGTGTTCGGCACCCGAGATAATTTCAACGACTTCAATTTTTGCCTTTGGCCTAGCATCTGCTACTCGACTAACATCCGAACCGACCACTCCAAAAATAACGCCTGGTCGCAAACCGTCAGCCCGACCAAGATTGATATAAACGACGTCACCTCCGTGCGAGACTTCGGTAATCTTGCCCTGTACATATTGGAAATCTTCCCCTTGGATTTCATCCAGTTTTCGGACGACAGCATCTAAACGCCCCTTCAGTTTCTCGACTTCGAGCTGCGATTGTTCCAATTTAGTCGTGACCTCCTGCTTTTGTTTAGAGGCAACTTGCAACAAATTTCGCTTTTCCAATTCGATCTTGTCGATTTCGTCCCGTTGCGATTTTATGTCTTCGGTGTATTTCACAAGCTCTTTGTCACGCAGGTTTGACAAGTCCAGTGACTCTTGCTTTGCCGATTCTCGCGCTTTGGTTTCCTGTAGAAGCTTGGAATCGAACTCGTCCTTGAGAGTTAGCTCACGCCTTTGGGACGATTCCACTTGTTGGTTGCGTGCGCGTAACTCGGACATCAACGTCGAAACTAGCTTGGTGTAGTTTCGATCCGTCGCCGCCGGTCCGAGAAGTGCCATGTTGTTCGTGTAGGTTTTGACCGCACTATTGAGCTGCTCATCCGCGGTAATTTGAGTTAATAGTTGATTAAAACCAGCTTCGTTAATCGGTACACCTACTCCCAGCATGCTCTCTAGCAACTGTCGACGACTATTTTCTTCTCGCAGGGCAGTCTGGGCCTTTTGCTCCCGATCAATCGCACCCTCAACCGTTTTGCTGTTCGTCCCAGACTGAAAAATCACAAAGGCCATCGCTCCCAAACAGGCGAGGCTGACAATCGACATGACGGTGACATAGGCTTGCCAAACATAGACGTTGCGATCGCGAGCCATAAATAACCTCAAAAACCCTGAAGAGATGGAACGATTGGAGTGGGGAAAAGCACTTTGCAGTCCAAATGGTTCGGACCACTATCTATCCTATGAACAGATTTCTACCTTATCCGCCTCTAGCATCCTAAATCCTAACGGTACTGCCGTCAAACATTCTCCCAAGGCTCAGTTCAAATTCTAGAAAACAACTCTCATTCGGACGGTTCTTTCTTCCTCAACGCTACACACACCCCTCTACGGAAGGGTATCGTCAATTTAGGCGAGGGGCAGTTTGAAATCTACCCATAAACTGGGTGGCACGCTCTGAGGTACGAAGGGCGTGGTGAATCGCTAGAGTCATTTGCCACACTTCCCACGCCCATTGCTAATCGCGCTAATCGCTTTGGGCGCGCCACACGGTGGCCTGGCCTGGTAGTCTTCTGTCTGCCGCTCGCCTTAGAGGGATGGTAAAAATCCCCCGAGTGAAACGCGGGGGCATTTCACGGC
>JBBRJI010000015.1:0-19837 GCA_038219625.1 Pirellulales bacterium
ACCAAACACCAATACGGAATATTCACGATGTCACCCAAACTTTGGATTGACCCCAGCATTCGGCTCGACTTGCTGCACAACAACTTGGACGCCACGACGTCGGTGGAAACGTGGGATCTGACTGACTGAAAATTGCTCAATGTGCAAAGGGGCAGGCGACAGTGCGGAGTGCTGCGACCTCCGGGATTCCTTTTGATTGACTACACGGGAAAGCACTGCTGGGACTGGCAGCGGTGTCTAGATCGAAAACCGAGCAAGCCCAATACGTTGCCAATTCTTGGACTTTTGGGCTCGTTGTACTTGCGAACACAACAAATCGAACTGGCAAATGGTGTTTGGAAACGCGTCGAAGCGATGTTTCCTGGTGCCAGGATACCGGCGATGCGATCCTCCATGGTTCCCTAGTAATCCCACCACTGAGCGACTTTCCCCCAGTTCCCTTTCTCGTTCTTTCCTCCAATGATCCCCGCCAAGACTAAATCAACAGCCCGCTAGCGCCTTGGGAAATCCGCCGAATCAAAAACAGCTCATCGCCACAAGTTTATGGCTACAATGAGGGCGATCCCCAATTCCACCGCTTGAGACTCCGATCGACTATGCACATGAATCGACGACAATTGCTAATCGCTTCCACGACCGTCGGTTTGGCACTGCCGGGCGGATTGATTTTTGGTGCCCCAGCGCCCAAAGCAAAATTCACACTTGATCTATGCGCCGGTCGGATTGGAATTACTTTGGGTCAGAATGAGTCGATTGCGGCGGCGGCCGAATATGGGTTTTCGTCGGTGGAGCCGCTGGGTTCCGAACTGGCCAAGATGAGCGACATGCAGTTAAACGAACTACGCATGGCGATGACCGAGAAAAAGATCGTTTGGGGCTCTGGAGGAGTACCGGTTCTGTTCCATCGCGACGAAGCGAGATTCCAAGAAGCCCTCAGTAACCTTCCCGCGATTGCGAAGGGTTACCAGCGGGCGGGAGTGACGCGAACTGGGACCTGGATCTCTCCGTCGCATCCGGAGCTTACTTACCTCGCTAATTTCAAACAGCATTTACGGCGTCTGCGGGAGATCGCCAAGGTCTTGTCGGATCATGACCTGCGATTTGGCTTAGAGTACGTTGGGCCGAAAACGTCCTGGAGCAGGAACAAACACCCGTTCGTACATTCGATGGCTGAGACCAAGGAACTGATCGCGGACATTGGTCGAGGGAATGTCGGATACATTCTCGATTCATGGCATTGGTACACTGCGGGCGAGACCACGGAGAATATTCTGTCGCTAGACAATGATGATGTCGTGGCTGTCGACTTGAACGACGCACCGGCTGGCATTCCGGTTGAGCAACAGATTGACAATCGTCGCGCACTTCCGATGGCCACCGGCGTGATCGATTTGAAGGGCTTTTTGAAATCCCTCGTTCAAATTGGGTACGATGGCCCCATCCGCGCTGAGCCGTTTAGCAAAGAACTGGAAGCGATGGATCGCGGAGTTGCCCTCACTGCCACGGCACAAGCGATGAAAAAAAGCTTCGCATTGGTTCAACCAGATTAACACATCCGCACGCACGAGTCTGGCTCTCGCCAAAAAGAGCGCGCGGTTTAGAAATTTTTTTCGTGAAATTCAGATCACATGAGGCAAGGACGCAAGAGCCACGCACCTAGGTACACGCTCTATCGCCTCGAAACCTACTGTCGCACAGCCCAGGCTCCGCGGCTCAGCCTGCCGATCGGTCTTCATCGCCTCAGGTTACGTTTGATATACTCGAGGCTGAGCCACGAGTGCCGTGCGTTCCCTGGCGGGAGCCAGCGGGAGCCAGCGGGAGCCCAGGAACTAGCGTTAAAACGGTAGCGTTTCGCGAGAAGTGTCGAAAACAGCACAGTTTTCGCGCACAACCGAGACTCCAAATGCGCCCCCACTAGAACGCCGTCTGCGAAAACAGATGCGGTTTGCCGTCGTCAATCGGTTGAAAGGCCACCAATTACCTGCGTTTTGATGCTTGATCTCGTAAGAAGCCACTCCTTCACTAAATCGTCAATATTGGGCGTTTTATTCCTGCTGCTAATGCTGTGGGTTGTCGTGACACCGCGCAACAAGCCGCCGGGAACAGCATTTCAAATCCAATTGGATCCGGTCTACCGTCCCATCGGCGGTCGATTGATCATGGATAAATCTCGAAGCGCATCAGCCTTGATTCAGTCTCGCAACGCTTTCGAGCGTCCAGGTTTTTCGTACGCCCCTCGCCGAATGCCCAAGTGATCCTAACGCAGTCATCGATGTAAGAATCGATTACAGTGGAAACGAATGGGATCATGTTCACTAGACGTAAAGATCGGGTGAAGCCTCTGCACCAATTTGGACAGGATGGTCGTAGTCGCGCAATCCCCAATAAGGTGGAGACGTTACGCAGCATTGGATGTAGTCCGCAGCAAGCTTAGGAAGTACCTGCGCGCAATCACCATTCAGGACGCGCAGTTCAACTTCGCGTCCGAGTCGTGTATCGCCTGACTCCACCCCGAAACGACCAGTGATCGGCGTCCACTCGATCGGTTGGAAAAACTTGCCAAACCCGGTTGCAAGGTAGTCCGTCGCGATCTTCATCCAACGGCGTTACCAGCGACTCAACGGACCAATAGTTGGGCGGAAAGGACTCGCTAGTCAGCAGCTTGACGATATCGTCGCGTCGGGTAGCCATCGCATAGTCGACAACACGCTGCCCATCGGCTCCGGTCGCGCGGTGGTCGGCGCCCGCTTCGAAGAGCATCTTCACAATCTCCCAATGTCCCCGATCAGCAGCGTAGACAATTGGCGTAAACCCATCCTTCTCGAAACAGTTCACGGTTGTCCCAGCATTGAGTAAGTGCTTGACAAAAATCGTGTTTCCATCAAGAACCGCCCCATGCAACGGGTTGCCACCGTAGCTGCTCACACCTTGGCCGTTGTCAGGATCGCCGCCCAGCCAGAGGTAGAACTTGATCGCCACCGTTCGATCCGTCTTCATCGCATTAAACAAACGTTGATTGACACTCGGCCCGGTTGCAACTTGAAAGACGACCATAGCGATCGCAGCAACCGCGGTCAGTAGCAACAACTTACCAAGCGAAAACTGAAATCGACTTTTTTTAGGCATGAGGTGGTCAATCAATTCGTTTGGTGGCGAGTTGATCGTTGCTGGGCGGCTTTGCCTATCACGTTCGAATCCCGCCGCCATCAAACATTTTGGGCAAATTCCAGCGGGCGCGTTGGCAGGCAGGACCGCGCCACATTGCGGGCAGATCGTCGTTTGCGTCATGGTTGGCTCCTATTGAGATGGAAGGCTACCAACTTCTGACTTTGCATGAGTATTATTGTCGACTTTCCAGTCTTCGGCTGACCGGAAGTCGATAGATGGAAAACGAGCAACTACTTTCGCGATGGATTCGTCGTCCGATCCGTCGATGTGAATATCTGACTCGTGGCAAAGAAGAATTTTAACGTTTGAATCAGGAGATTCAATCAATAGATCAGAGCCGCAAATCTGGTATATCCCTTGGCCAACAGAATCCTCGATAAAGTAGGGAAACACGTCAAGCGGCACATTCATCGATTTGTACCACAAGTCTTGATGAATGCAGCATCCCAATCCGTACGATATATTCAAGTTGCGATTGCCGTAAATATCGCGCATAAGAGACGGCAAATGCGCGATGAACTCACGCATCACCCCGACCGTGATATAGGCTGAACTAATTTTCGATCCAAAATTCGGCATATCGCTTCTATCGGGATAACTCGTTTCTATCCCGGTTTGGGAATGTTGTGCCTGAAGTTTGGGGAGTTCTACCTGAATTGTCAAATCTATTATCCCTGTTCAGGCCAATTATCCCGGGATCAATCTTGGCAGCCGCGTTGGGTGGGTATCAGGGAAAACCGATTATTCCTGACGGCCTATCGATTCGTTCGGTCGGTTGGCAAGAGCGCACGGTTGGCAAGAGCGCCCGGCTGACGATAACGATGGGTTGATTGTCTTGGACTTGATCCATGCGACCAAGCCTCGTTGGAAATGTTGCAGGTTGGTAGAGGCGATCTGCCCTGGGCTAGGATGGCTTTACGCCAAGGGTTTTGACCATCTATCCTAGAGCTATGGTAAGCATCCCCCGAGTAAACTCGGGGGCATTGGCATGCCGTCGGTTTTACGCCTCATCTTTACCCACAGTTCGAGCCCGTTCGGACTCATACTCAATGAAATGGTACTCGTACTCGATTGGCCTGGATAATTGAGTACGAGTACTGCCCTCCGGGCGGAGTACGAGTACGAAAAACACCTCTCATTTCCAAGTTGGACATTGCACTTGGAACCGTCTACAATCTCATTCACTGCTCGCAACGCGTTGCTACTTTCGCGATGTCACCCGAATCCAATTGCAGCTAATAGAAATTTTTAATGCTACACTCTGAAAACCGAATTGAAGAAGAGTCAGCCAAAACCATTGCCGGTCGAGAACGAATCGGCTTGATTCTGCTTGCAATCTTTTCATCGGTCTACTTTGGCTTCATTTTTTTGTGTGCCTTTGCCAATGCTTGGTTTGCATCGTTGACGTTTTGGGAGGTGCCAGCGACCGTTTGGTATGGATTCGGGCTTATTGCCTTGGCGCTTGCAATCGCCGGTGTTTACGGCCGACTAAGCCGTACCATTTCCTCTTAGACCTTGTTTTCAGCGGTCTAGGTCATTGTTGGCAAGCAAGTTTTCCAGGATAACTCTTACCCGAGGAACTCACCGCGAACCTTCCGGCTATCGCCCTGCGGAGGTTCGGAATGCAATCTTTGGGAAAGCAACTGAATGAATTCGTCGATACAAACCGTTTTAAAGCGACTAGAGTCCAACATGGAAGCAGTCGTTCTCGGGAAAGTAGAAGTCGTTCGTAAAACGATTGTAGCCTTGCTGGCGGGCGAACATATTTTGCTGGAAGACGTGCCCGGTGTTGGAAAGACGTTGGTTGCCAAGGCACTCGCAAAAAGTATCGATGGCATTTTTACTCGCGTCCAATTCACCCCCGACTTGTTACCTACCGACATTATTGGCAGCAGTATTTACCACAATGGTGAATTCAAGTTTAGCCAAGGGCCGATTTTTGCAAACGTGGTCCTAGGGGACGAAATCAACCGTGCACCACCGCGAACGCAAAGCGCAATGCTTGAGGCCATGAGCGAACGTCAAGCCAGCGTCGACGGAAAGACGCACCGCATGCCCGATCCCTTTCTTGTCATCGCAACGCAGAATCCGTTCGAATTCGAAGGAACGTATATCCTTCCGGAGAGCCAATTGGATCGATTCATTATGCGAATTGATGTCGGTTACCCTGCTCGCGATGCGGAACGCAACATTCTCCGGTCCCATCGGGCCGGCGAACCGGTGGATGAAATGAAGCCGGTCGTTACCCTGGCTGAAATCCGCGAAGCTCAAGCTCTCACCCGCACCGTTCAAGTCGAGGATTCGATTCTAGATTATCTGCAAGATATCGTCGACGAGACTCGCAAGAGCCATGAACTGCAAGTCGGCGTCAGCACGCGAGGGGCTCTAGCTTTTTATCGCGCGTCACAAGCCTCTGCCTTGCTTGCAGGACGTTCGTTCGTGGTTCCCGATGATGTTAAGAAATTGGCCATTCCCGTGTTGGCACACCGTGTTATGCCACGTGGATTTGCGGCCGGTAGCGAGCGTACTGCGGCCGAAGCGATCATCCAAAAATGTTTGGAATCGGTTCGAGTTCCATCGTAGGGGGAGCCTAGTCATGTCGCAGTATTCTTCCGAACCGCTGAGTCGAGCCCTCCTCGCCAAGAACAGCGCCTCCAACGCCAATGGATCGTTTGTCAGGACATGGTTGCGTTGGTCAGTGCGAGTCTTTCAATTGGCGAATCGCCCCTCCCTAACGGTTTCAACGCGATTCACTCGGGAAGGCCTACAAGTATTATTTATGGCTGTCTTCGTCTTGCTTGGGGCCATCCTTCGAGACGTTAATTTGCTGATCGTTTTGGCAGGTACGCTGCTGGCGATTCTTCTGATTCAATGGCGGGTTTGCGCGAAAACGCTGAACGGTTTGGTCGCCTATCGGCGGCTGCCGCGATCCATGCACGCCCGAAGGGAGTTCGAAATCGAACTCATCATAACGAATCCCAAGCGTTGGCTGGGGGCTTGGTTGGTTCTCGCTCAAGATCGAATGAAATTCGTCTCCAATGACTCTGCATCGGAACAAATTTCGCAAGGTATCGGCTTACTTTATGCATCCATAGCCCCAGACTCTACACGTGTTCAAAAATACCGTTGTGTCATGCAGCGTTGCGGCAGTTATCAGTTTCTTGGAACAGAGTTAACAACCCGATTTCCATTTGGATTGCTGCGAGGAATTCTGCCTCTCAAAGGAGGCGATAACTTCATTGTCCAACCCGCGATCGGCAAACTTCTACCTGGCTGGCTTGAAATTTTCGGCGTCCGCACTTCTGGCGTGAAACAGAGACAAGCGCGATCGCTTTCCGACGAAGGAGACTTTTTTGGTTTGCGTCCCTACCGCCCGGGAGATAGCCCACGCTGGATTCACTGGCGATCTTCCGCTCGACGAGATGAACTGGTCGTGAAGCAGTTCCAACAAGCGGACAGTCGAGAACTCATCGTCCTCCTGGACTTGTTTCCTGATTCCAACCAGCCTCCAAATCACCGTGAAACTCATAAAAAATCTGCGGAATTGGCTGTCGAATTTGTAGCAACTCTCGTCAATCACGTCGCTTTGACCAACTTTGGAGTCATTACCGTTGCAGTCGCTGATTCCCAACCGACAATTGCCAGCCGAATTCAATCCCGATCTCAGAGTTCCGGACTTCTTGACCGGCTGGCAATCGCTTACAGTGACCAGGACGACAAAATCGGGACCGCCTTAGGCATGCTTGAACGCGAGTTCCGTCGCGTTGAAAATCTACTGGTAGTCAGCACGCGATCAAGGGATTCCCATCAGTCAAGCGACCCTGCGAACGCGGCCATCGTTTTCTGGCGGTCGATGAATTGGCTCGATGTTGGTGCTGGCGACATCACAAAGTACTTTGCTCCCTCGGAATAGCGGTTTAACCATGTTGTCACTTGTCTTTAGGACGCTTTTGCATTTCCGAGGATTGCTTGTTCCGGTCGCGATGGGGGTGGCCGTGGCCACCGCGGTCATCGTCGGCGCCTTGGTCGTGGGGGATAGCATGCGAGGTTCGTTGCGCTTCATCGCAATGGATCGGATTGGTTCGATCGAATCCGTTTTGGTAGCCCCGAGATGGTTTGACGAGGCCCTGGCAAAAAACCTGTCGAGCAACGACGCACAACTCGGCTCGATCCAAAGCTTGATTTTAATACAGCAAGCCATCGCCGAAAGAGAATCCCATCGTGCAAGCGAAATGGCGCTGCTAGGCGTCGATCCCGATTTTTGGAAACTCGGGACAATCCAACCAAAACGATTGCCTGACGACGAAGAAGTGATTCTCAATCAATCGCTGGCAGACAAACTTCACGCTCAAGTTGGAGACTTGATTACGCTTCGCGTCACAAGCCAAGCGGTCGTACCCGCGGACAGTCCACTCGGAAAACGAGAGCAAGATAGCATGGTGTTGCCTCGATGGAAGGTAATCGAAATCCTTCCGGACCTGAGCCTTTCGCGATTTTCACTGCGATCCGACCAGAGGCCGATCATGAACGCTTTCGCAAGCAAGCGATGGCTCCAAAAGGCGTTGGAAATCGACGCCAAAGTCAATGCAATCTTCGTTGCCCGATCCACGAAGGACACTCAAAACAATACCCTGGCGGGCGATGCGATGTTGCTCGAAAAACTGTCCCCTACCTTATCCGATTTGGGGCTGCGTTGGCAACACGTCGAACGTGTGTTCCCTGATGCGGCCTTAGGTGAACCGGCAGATAACAATTCCACGCCGGTCCAAGTTTTGGATTACCACCATCTCACCACGGACCAAATGTTGATGACGGATGGTCTTTCGAAGGAAATTCTCAATGGCACGAGGGCCAATAGCCCGGCCAGCGTACTGACTTATCTCGCCAACGGTATCCAGGTCAAAAAAGAAGGAAAAGCCATTGGCCGAAACGTCCCGTACTCCACCATTAGCGCCGTCGACTGGTCTGTTTTGGCTTCGATGTTAGGACCGAAAGAAAATCTTCCTTCGGTACCCTCGAGTGACGATTGGGTCGTGGTGACGAGTTGGCTAGCCAAAGAGCTATCGATCGAAGTAGGCGATACTCTACAAATCGAATACTTCCTTCCCGAAACCGTCGACGGCGAGGAAATCGAAAAGAGCTTTGACGCAATCGTGGTTGCGATCGCACCGCTTACGCAACCCGAAGAAGCATACAAACGAAATCGTGATGCGAAATTCTCGGAGGCGCCGACTCCGTTCAATGATCCGGCTTGGACTCCGGTCGTTCCAGGAATCACCGATCAAGAATCGATTAGCAAATGGGACACACCCTTTCCGTTGACTCGAAAAATCGAAAAAGATGACGACCAATACTGGAGCGATCATCGACTGACGCCCAAAGTCTATATTTCCAATTCGCTTGGACTCAAGGTGTTCGGCTCGCGGTTTGGAAACGTCAGCAGTGTTCGGTTTGACAACTTGAAACCAGACCAAGCGACTGCCATCGAAAAGCAGATTACCGAAATAGCCAGAACGAAGATGGCCAACTTGGGCTGGCGCGAGATTCCACTCAGGCGACAGCAATTGATGGCGTCCAGTGGAACTACCCCATTCGATGCCCTGTTTATGTCGCTTAGTTTTTTTGTGATCGTAGCGGCTCTTTTGCTGGTCGCACTCCTGTTTCGGCTTGCGATCGAGCAACGAGCCGACCATTGGGGGTTGTTATTGGCATCCGGTTGGACGCGGGGGGCAGTAACGCGTTTGCTGCTACTCGAGGGGGCGGTTGTCTGTACGATTGGTGCAACGCTTGGTATCCCGCTCGGACTCGGTTATGCATACGCCATGATCACGGGCCTTCATACGTGGTGGGTGGGTGCCATCACGGTTTCCTTTCTGGACTATCACGTCAGGCCAATCAGCCTAGTACTGGGTTGGACCCTGAGTTGGATTGCAGCCCTGGGTACCATTTTGATTTCGACACGACAGTTAAAATCGATACCGATTGCAAGACTCTTGAAGCTGCAAATGGAAGCGAACATCATCGCCCCGCAATCGGTGCAGAGAAAGCGGTCGTACTTGGCCATCGGATGTGTACTTAGTGCGATCGCGATCCTTGTTTTGGGCCAATTCCTGCAAGGCCAAGCCCAAGCTGGAGCCTTTGTCGGTGCAGGCATGTTGTTCTTGATAGGCGGATTGTCTTACACGTTGGTCAGGCTGAAGAGCGTAACGACAAATCGCTTTGCTAGTTCTTCCGAATCTGCTTCGATGATGAGCGCCTCGTCGCTTGCCAGCAGCAATGCAAAGCGAGCACCTATGCGAAGCATATTAGCGATTGGTTTGGTTGCAATCGCATCTTTCCTAATCTTATCGATGAGTCTATTTCAAGCGTCTCCGAACGAAGCGGGTACTGGCAGGTTTGCCTTCATCGGCAAGAGCTCCCAACCGATCCACTACGACCTTGGCAATTCCGCGCGACAACGCGAGATCTTGGGAGCCAAGACGGCGGCTCTGGGTTCCTTCGATTTTGTTCCACTGCGAGTACGCGGAGGAGACGATGCAAGCTGCAACAATCTGTATCAAGCTAATGAGCCACAGGTTTTGGGTATTTCCACTCGAATGGAATCCATTGATCGCAAGTTGGATGGACGATCTGCATTTGCTTGGTTTGCCACCGAGAATTCAAAAGTCTCGACTCCTTGGCAGCGACTGGATCAAGGCGCCGATGGCACGGTAGATTCGCCTGTGCCTGTGGTCTTGGATCAAAATACGGCACTCTGGGCATTGCATTTGGGCGGCTACGTAGGGGAGACATTTTCGTATACTTTCGACGAACGACAGATTCACTTTCGTACGGTCGGTGTTCTGCAAAATACCATTCTGCAGGGGAGCCTTCTAGTCAGCGAATCGAATTTCGAAAGGTTGTTTCCAAGTGTCACTGGCTACCGAATGTTTCTGATGAAATCTAGGGAAGAACAGGCGTCCAAAGCTCAGGCGTCGATGGCTGAGCAGGCTAGGACGGTCTTGGAAGAAGGCTGGTCGGATTCTGGTTTGAGTCTAGCGTCAAGCGATTCGGTGCTGAAGCAGTTGTTGGCGGTACAGAATACGTACTTAGGCGCGTTTCAAGTATTAGGGGCATTGGGGCTTTTGTTAGGTACCATTGGGCTTGGCGTTTCGCAATTGCGGAGTGCGATGGAACGCCGTGGGGAACTGGCAGCCATGCGAGCCATTGGCTTTACCAAGTCGCGACTGGTTTGGTTATTGACGTTGGAGAATGGCTGGCAGTTGATGCGAGGAATCGGAATAGGGGTGGGGTCGGCAGGGTTAGCAACACTTCCCGCCCTTGTAAGCGGACAGCCGTTTAGCGGATTGGCTTGGCCAGGTCTGATGATGTGCTTAGTTATCTTGTCTGGTTTGTTGTGCAGTGTTTTAGCTGCATGGGGCGCTATGCAGTGGCCGTTGCTGAAAGCGTTGAGATCTAATAATTAGCCTTGCTGACTGCCTGTGATTGCGTGAAACATTTTGAACATTTTAACAATAGGAAGGAGTGGCTTATCAGCCACTCTAAAAAGGCCTAACTAATATGGATTTCATTTGGGATGATGGTGGCCGCGCTGCAAGCGGTTATGTTGGATTGACCGGTGACTGCGTGACACGTGCCATTGCCATCGCCACTGGCGCTTGTTATCGCGACGTTTATGAAAAGTTGGGGAAAGCGTCTGAAAAATCACCTCGCGACGGAGTCCAAACCGACATCGCAGCAATCTATCTTGCAGACCGGGATTGGCGACGCACGCTTGGCTTCGAACGTCCGTTTTTTGTCGAGGACTTGCCGAGCGGAATTATCATCGTTCATCTATCAAAGGCGAACGAGCGATCGCAGCACTTTTGCACGTTAATCGACCATGTCGTTCATGACACCTGGGATCCCAGCGACGACGACGGCTACATTGTCAAAAGCTACTGGGCGTCCACAACGGCACAATACGACACAGCATCTTCCGAAAGAAACCGAAGTTCGTCGTCCAGTGATTCGCAGGATCGGACGCAGGAGGAGTTTGACAAGATCTTAGATCGTCTTCGGAAATTGGATCGGACGGCAAGCAACAGTGGTAGTACCGAGGGGGAAAAGCACAATGCGTTGCGAATGATGCAGAGTCTCATGTTGCGCCACAATCTCTCCCGAGACGATATCGTCGATGAAGCCAACCTGGACCATGTGCAGTTCACTCGCATCGCCTGTCCCGTAAATGGTCGACGTGCTTGCAATTGGGAAAAAAATCTTGCATGGTATGTTACAAGGATCATCCTGCCGACTACCCAGTGGTTCGTATCTACCAAAGGACATAGGACTTTGTTTTGGTTCTACGGGCCGCGTGCGGACGTTCAGAACGCGATTGCTTTGTTTCGCGAATTGCTGTTGACCATCGCGACATCCGCACATCTTCAGTTTCGCAGTCACACTCGCGGCAGCGGGGCATCCTATGCTGAGGGCTATGTACAAGGCTTACCGCAATCCTCCCTCGATTCACATACCATTCCGGAGCAGGGGATGCGTGAGCGAGCCTTGATACATTCCCGAACGATGACACTGCAATCCGCGGCTAAGCATTGGCTCGATTTCGAGTGCAACATCAAACTGACGACCTCCTATCGCACAGGACGAGATCAATTCGACGAGTCTGCAGCCAGTCGCGGCAGACTGGATGGCTCGAAACATGAGGTTGTCGTGCCAGCCGCTCAACTCCGGATCGGCAATAAGCAGTGAGTTCTCTCGTTTAACCACCGATTACCCCCAATACCGTTCAATTACTTGTTTAGGCGACGGGAAGTTTAAAATCTGCCTGTAAACTGGGTGGCACGCTCTGAGTTACGAAGGGCGTGGTGAATCGCAAGAGTCATTTGCCACACTTCCCACGCCCATCGCTAATCGCTTTGGGCGTACCACACGGTCCCCAGTGTTAAACGAAATTTTTGCAAAATTGGACTTAATTGAACGGTACACTTGCAACGTCTCTCTTCTTCATCAATTTGTAAACTGGAAACGTCATCCCCACCTCAAGTTGCGCATCAAAGAAATTCCAGGTGACGAGACCGTCTTCGCTTTCCGGTTCCAAAAGATAGCAGACGAGTGCACCGAGCGGCTGGGCGGTACGAACAAGAATGGTTCCTCGCGGAAACGTGACTTCCGTACTGCTGTATTCACCGGTCAACTTCGTTTCAAAATGCCCCTGAAACTTTCGCTTGGATTTCGTGACTCCGGCGATCTTCAGACATTCGACCTCCGTTGTTAGCTCTGATGTCATCTCCTCAACTGCAATCCCATGTTGAAGGCATTTTTGAACGACGCCTTCTTCATGGGCGAAAAGATAAGCTCGAGGGGCCTTGACGTTTCGAGTTGCGGCAACCATCCCAAAATCATCCATTTTTACAGGTGTCACCTTGTCCTCGACCATGGCCGTCATCTCCTTTCCGGAACGAGGGTTGACTATTTTCTCAACTTCGCCGACGAGGATGTCGACTGGCTTTGACAAGGGAATAGGTTGGAAAGCCACGCCGATATCGACCGGCTCGTTGCCCGAAAACTTACGAACCGCTTCGGCGTCCGCCGTCTTGGTCAACTCGACGATTTGCGATGCATGTCCAGCACAGAAATCTAGAATTTCTTCGACGAATCGCTCGGTAACTTCAATGCGGCGCTGAAACGGCAAGTAACTGTAGGCTTCCGAAAGAATCGTCATGCGATTTCGAAGTCCACCATAGTTCTGACCAATTCGAGGCTGATGGGTGAACGCCTCCCAGGTCGTTTTCTCTCCGGCCTTGGGTTTATTCGAAAAGCCAGTGAAGTTGCCATAATAATACGTGCGAAGCTTGTGTTCCTTTAGCATTGCATCCGCAATGACAGGCATCATCTGCTCCCGTTGAAAACTGAGGATCTGCTTGTCCGTGTTGGGGTTGAGCGGGTGCGAGTAGGTCAGATGATAAGCGTGATAGGAACCATTAGTCGTATGCAAATCGACCGTTAGATGGGGATTCCAACGATTGTAAAGTCGGACAAGCGATCGGACCTCTGGCGATTCTAGTTTGATGAAATCACGATTGAGATCAAGGTCCTGTGAGTTTGGGCGGACCCCAACGCCCCCGATCGGACCAAACTGTTCGGAACGATTCAGCACGTTTATTTTTTCGTTGCCATCCGCATTGAAGATGGGTGCGATCAGTATGGTCAGTTTTGAGAGGACAGGCTTCAAATCACCGAGCAAAATTCGCCGGGCCAGATGCTGAACAGCTTCTTTGCCTTCGACCTCCCCAGCATGGATGTTGGCCATGATGAAAACAATCGGTTTTTCTGATTGGCCTGCCTCGCGAGGCGTAGAAAGAGGTGGATCGGAGAGGATCACCAGAGGCAGGCGTCGACCTTCCTGAGAGAGACCAAAAGTTTCCAACCGCACAAGCGGACTTCGTTTTTGCAATTCCGAGAAAAATCGGAGGACATCAGCGTAACGACTTGTTTCTTCGAATCGGCTGGTTTCGGCATGGGATTGCAGGTCGACTGATTCCTGTGCAACAGCGTTGTACACAGATAAAAAAAGGAATATGGAGGCAAAAAACGATGGAATGCGTGGCATGGATAGCAGGCCTGAGGCCAATAGAGGATCGATAATATGGCCATGAACGACTGTCCGGCGACCAATATTGTATCCGTATCTCCCCTCGATAGTGGGCCAATACGGGGTATCCAAGGTGTTTGGGATGCGCAGCGGCTTTCCGTTTGGACAGTTCTCGAATTGCAAAATCCCAATCCGTATCGTGATCCGCCAATCCCATCGGAGCTTTTCGCTGTGTATAATCGATGGAACGGTCCGATACCGAAGCGATGGTGATTCCTCCACAGCCCTGACTCTCCAAGGAGATTTCCGCATGATCTTACATCGACGCGTTTGCTTAGCTAGAAACACTTGCCTTGGTTTCCTGTTGGCTTTTTTGATGGGGCCGATAATCGGAACCCTTTGTGCCGACGAACCCGCTGAATGGATCTGGCATGACCGTTGGGTTACGAGTCTTGCCAAAGGAAGCGAAGGGAGCTTATATGCGTCACTTGCAACAGGGATGCCATATCGAGAAGGCTCGGTCGTAAAGTTCTCAGGCGAAAACCCAGATGATGCAAAGGAGTTGTATCGACAGCCAGCAGCGGTTTGGGCAGTAGCTACAAGTCCGGATAAATCGACCATTGCTTCCACGGACTTCCAAGGTAGCTTGGCGATCACTCCGATCGGTGGTGGCGAGACCAAACACTTTGACAAGGCGTTTGCGAAATGGACTCGAGCCATCGCCTTTGCGGCGGACTCAAAGCACTTGGCCGCGGGCAATGAAGCAGGAACACTCTTCGCTTGGTCGGTCAGCGAAGGGAAAGCGATTGGAAGCCGTGACTTGGGTGCTGGTCAGATCATGTCGATGGCCTTCAGCCCGTCGGGCGATACACTCGCTGTTGCGACCGGTTCTGGAAAACTTCAGCTCGTTAAGTGGCCATCGCTAGAAGCCATCAAAGAAATCGCAGTTGGAAACCAACCGTTATGGTCGGTTGTTTACGGTAGCAACAATTTGTTGTGGGTAGGGAGTGCAGATGGCTCGGTTCGTCGCATTTCCACGGAAGGGGGTGATCCTGTTGAAATCGCCAAATTGAATGATTGGGTTTCTTCGCTTTCGACCCTCCCCGGTGGAGGCTTAGTGGCAGTGTCAATGCGAGGACAAGTGAAGCGGTCGTCAGAAGCGGACCCGAAGACATTGTTAGACTGGGCCGAAGGCCCGAAAGGAATGTGGGGAGTGCTTGCCATCAATAGTGATCGCATCGTCGTCGCTACGCGGAAACTGGGTCCGACCATCCTGCAAAGCGTAGGTCAAATGCAGTACGTGGCTAAGGACGCCGAGACCAAGAAGGCCGACCGCATGGCTGCGGCTGAAAAGGCCGCGGCTGCGAAGACCGCCGCCGAGAAGGCCGAAGCGGAAAAGATGGCGGCGGAGAAACTCGCTGCCGAACGATCCGAAGCGGAAAAGAAAGCGGAAGCGGAAAAGAAAAAGGCGGAAGCGGAAAAGAAGGCTGCCGCAGAGAAGGCTGCCGCAGAGAAAGCCGCCGCAGAGAAGGCCGCCGCAGAGAAGGCCGCCGCAGAGAAGGCCGCTGTTGAAAAAGCTGCGGCTGACAAGGCTGCGGCTGATAATGCTGCGGCTGATAAGGCTGCCGCCGATAAGCCAAAGGAAGAGCCTAAGTAGTGTTTCGTTTCCAAGTGTTGCTCGACACAATGTCGCCTTTTGCTCTGCAAAAGTTTGTTAACGAGGCGTACTTTCGCAGAGCGAAAGGCGACAATACCATGGTTACGTTGCGTGTCGTTCTGTTCGTTGTATCACTGTGCTTTCCCAGTTTCTCGCTGGCAGCCGATCCTTGGCTAACGATCGAAGGCAAAGATGGTTTAGGCAAAGGGCAACATATCGTTTTTGTCACTGGGGAGGAGTACTATCGCTCCGAAGAAGGAATGAGCATGTTTGCCAAAATCCTTTCCCAACATCATGGATTCAAGTGCACCGTTCTTTTTGCCATCGACCCAACCACTGGAACGATTAACGCCAATCGAAACGACAACATTCCTGGATTGTCCGCACTCAAGGAAGCTGACTTGATGGTGCTATTCGCTCGATTTCGCCAGTTGCCCGATTCCGAAATGCGTACCATCGTGGACTACGTCAACGCCGGGAAGCCAGTTCTGGGGATTCGCAATGCGACCCACGCCTTTCGATTTCCACCGAGCAGTTCCAGTCCCTACAAAACGTGGGACTTCCAAAGCAAAGAATGGCCTGGAGGATTTGGTCAGCAGATTCTCGGCGACACTTGGATTGCTCACTTTGGGAAATTTCAAAAGGAAGCTACCCTGGCTCACGTCAACGCTCAACAACGCAATAATCCCGTGCTCCGAGGAGTTGCCGATACCATTTTTTGTCACACCGATGTGAATTCGGTGGAACGGCTTACTGCGAACGATATCGTGCTGTTTAGCGGTCAAGTTCTTTCGGGCCTGAATGCCACCGACCCACCAGTCACCGACAATCGCAAAGACATTCGGATGCCATTTGCTTGGTTCAAAACGTACACGGCACCATCGGGCAAACAGGGAAGGTCATTTACGACGACCGCTGGCGCTTCGCTCGACTGGCTCAGCGAGGATCTTCGCCGGCTCATGGTGAACGCAATATTAGATTTAACCGGTCATACCCAAGAAATTCCGGCAAAGACCAACGTCGATTTTGTAGACGAATTTAAACCCAATCCGACAGGAGCACTTTCCGACGAAGATTGGACCGCAGCCAAACGGACGCCGCAGAGTTTCGGAATCAAAAGCAAATAGCAGTTACCCTCGTCCCCTTTCGCTGCGCGAAAGCCGTCAATTGCGTGTGGCACGCCCAGAGCTGTGGCGCTGTGGCGATGAGCGTGGGACGTGTGGCAAATGTTTCTAGCGACTCAGCACGCCCTTCGCAAACTCAGGGACGTGCCACACGACGATTCGGTCTACTCGCAGGCAAGTAAACTCAGGGACGTGCCACACGAGGTAATACCAAATGCTATTCTAGTTCGAAACGAACTTGAGTTCCCCGAGCCATTTCAAGCTGTCTTGCTGCCATGCATCCCACATCGGTCCTTGGTAACCATTCAGCCCATGATCACCGGTCGGAAGTTTATTCCACCAGGGCTGGCACAGTCACTGCTGAAATCGGAACCATTACCTCGGGTTTCTTTCTTTTGAACCAATTCCACGAATGTGGTTTTTGGGAGGCGTCCTGAAGTCCCCCCTCCCATTCACGTCTATCCACGGGCGTCAGATTTCGGTCGAACAAGGGCGAAGTTGCTTGTGCGTAGTCTTCTTCGGATGCAAAGGAACAGAACTCCCCCGGTCGGGCGATGCGAGGAAGTAAGGTGATGATGATCTCGTTGCGTTCCTTCAAGCGATCTCGACTTTGAAATAGCCGCCCAACCAACCACAAGTCTCCCAAAAACGGGACCTTGTTTTGGCTGTCATTGCTCGTCTCCTTGATCAACCCGCCTATGATAATCGCTTGACCGTCGGACAGTAGCGCAGTTGTTTGGACTTCTGTAGACTCAGAATCTGGCAGTTTCGATGTGGGATTGATGCGAGCCGTAGAGACTTGAGGTTCAACGGTCATTAGGACTTGACCGTCCTCTGTAATAATGGGTGTCACGGTAAGAACCACACCGAAGTCCAAAAAGCTTACGCTTTGCAATGTGCTAGTGTTGGTAGCGGTGGTTTGTAAATAGCCGAGCTTCCCACCCACTGAGATCCTTGCTTTTTGGCCGTTTACCACAGCCACTTTGGGCGACGCCAACGTCTTGGTATCACTTGTCGATTTCAGCAGATCAATCAAGCTTGTTAGATCGCCTCCCTCAACTCGCATCATGGTTGCAGGTGGTGTTCCTGAAGCCAAACCCATCGTTCCTATTGAGACGTTGGCTCTGTTGACCCTCGCGAGTTGGTTGAAATTCACGCCGTGCTTGTTGTTGTCCTTGAGCGTAACTTGAAGAATGTTCGCTTCCACGATGACTTGTCTAGGTAATGTATCGACTTGGGCAATGTAGTCCGCGATTCGGTCCAAATAGGGCGGCAGGTCCTCAACGATTAGTTGCTCATGGGCGTTGCGTTTTTCTTCGTTGTTGATTGTGTTGGTAAACGACTGGCCGAGGGGTGACATCAGTCCCTTTGCGACTTTATCGACATCGCTTGCCAATACGTAGTTGAGGGTAAAGAGTCGTACCATTCGACCTTGGACTGAGGGAGACGTCCTGCGATCGGTGCTCATGCTTGAGATAGTAATGATATTATTCTGGCGCACCCAAGTATAGCCGTGCACAGCCAAGATTGCATCGAGGGCATCGTTGAGTCGCACATTGTTGAGTGTTACGTTGACGCGCTGGCTAACTTCTTCTCCGGTAACGATATTGAGCCCCTGCTGCTGAGCAATCATGGAGAGGACTGTCGACAAAGGGGCATCGCGTGTGACCAACGTCACTTGATCGAGATTGCTTTGTAGCTGGACACGATTTTCGGAATCGTAGGCACTTGGCGCAAGCGGTACGATTTGCGAATTCGGTACGGAGAAGTTTCGCGAAGGGATAGGCGTTGAAGGTACCAATTGGGCTGGTGCCAGTTGGACCGGCGGGTATTGGGCCGGCGGGTATTGGGGCAGTACTCGATTTGCTGGCAAGGTTTCCTGGGAAAAAACACATCGATCCGACTGCAATCCAGTTGCAAAGACGTAGGCCAAAGCACATGCAGTTGCCCTAACTGCCAATGCATGCCAGCGTTTTAGAATGTAGACGTGGGTCGCAATCATGCATTTGCCGATATTCAAATTGGAGTTTCTTCCAAGAGATTATCGGCTGTTCATGGCTGAGCAGTCAGCAACTTTACTACAACCCGACCAAGTTGCCTAAATTACCCACAATCCGAGTTGGCAAAGCTGCCTGCAAGATGGCTTCGGTCTGGCAACATCATCGAGGTTGGTATTTTTCCTGTTGCCTGTCGACTATTGTGTCGTTGGTGACTCGACAGTGAGCTGTTGCGGAGTGATACCAATCACGTGTGTACCGTCGTTCAATCGATCTCCAATACGAATAATTCGTTCACCAATCAATGCCGCGATACCCTGCGGCGATTGAAAAACCGCTTGAACCTGGAACGACGCCAATGGACTTGCCGACAAAGGTCGGTTGGAGCCAATTAGCAAGTGTTTCTCTGAGTCATTTGGATCCGTAGGCATCGCTTTAGCCAAAGGCTCGGGAAAAATCATTCTTCGATCAAACGGGTCGAGGTTGACTAGTTCGGTGAACGAGAACTCCGGCCATTGGACCTTTGATGACAATACAATTAACTTCGCGTCTAGTTTTGGTTGGCTTTTGGCTGTGGGAAGGTCCGCGGGCGCATCGGCAGGGCCGCTACCAATTACCACGGGTGCGGTCCGATTATACGAAAAAACCATATATAGGATCGCAAGGAGCAATGGGATCACCGCAACCTTGACGAAATCATAGGATTTTTGGTTCATGCTGACGTTACTCCGATTGAGCCCAAATGTGATCGAAGACAACCTTCAATTCCAGTTCAAAACGGCATAAGCCGTCTGGATTGCTTGACTCTGAAATCTTGAAACGTGCCACTTGATAAATGTAGGGAACGCGCTGCAACGCATCGAAGAATTGAAAAAGACTTCTGAACCCGCCTTCCAAATGGAGTTCGAATGAGCGGGTAAGGAATTCCTTGTGGCTTTGAGTTGCGACAGGACGGAAATCAAGCAAGTTGCAGTGCGACGATAACGCCAAGCCTCGGACGGATGATAGGATTTCTGAATCGACGATTTTGGCTGGAATCCGCTCGAGTATGGAACGATACTCTTTCTCGAGCCGTTCTTGTCGTTTCTCCGCTTGGGCGACCGCGTCGGTGAATTCGTGTTGGGAATTGCAGAGACTAGTGCATTCGTCAAAATTCGAAGCGATCCCTTCGACGTATTGAGCAATCGAACCGTGCACGACGAAACAACCTGCGATGCTCAGCACCATGAGAATCGCCATCCCAGCATGTAGGAGACGCTCGTTCCGAAGCAAAGGGTTCTTCGTCCAATTGCTATTGATCATA
>JBBRJI010000016.1:0-19167 GCA_038219625.1 Pirellulales bacterium
AATTAGGGCTTCAAATCGAACACCCTGCTCCAGGTCAATATCGACCCGCTTCGCTTCGTCCTCGTTAACGACGACGCCAGTGACGCGTTTGACACCAACTTTGGGAGCCGAGACCAAAAGTTGATACGTGTCAGGAAAAGCATAGAGTCGATACTTACCATTTTTGTCAGATTTCGTAGCACTTGCGACCGAGCCGATCATCACGCCATCACCTTGCTTAGCGGATTGCTCACCACGTATTTCTACGTTAGGAACTGGTTTACCTTTCGGATCACGGACTACGCCTTCGATGTACGTTTTTTGTCCCAATGTAACCGAGAAATTATCAACTCCGAGCTGTTGCTGAACGATGTAGTGTGGGGAATAACCCTCCTTCATGAAGCGTACTTCAATTTTTCTTGTGGCGTCCCCCATTTTGAGACGGAATCGGCCTGCCTTGTCGGTTCGAATCTCGTTTCCAGGATGCCAGGACCATGCGTCAACCAACACATCCGCAATCGGCTCGCCCTCGGAATCGACGACGACACCCGCCAGTTCATCGAGTGCAATTTCGGTATCCTGCGGTACCGGTACCGCAGGCACTTTCTTTTGCTCCTCTTTTTGTGGCGATGCCAAGAGCTGGAGAGGGTGCACGACGAAAATGGCCAAGAGCAGCCAACTCATCCGAATCCAGTGACGAAACATTTTGATATGCATGGTTCAGCCTTCACGATGATTATAAGGTCGGGCGGGGATTATAAGGTCCGGCGGGTCTTCTTGATGATTGTAGCAAGATCGTTCTCGTTATATGCGATGCTTTGGTCTCATTCTCCAGGAGCCAATCAATGTCGCCTTTTGCTCCGCAAAAGTGCGTTAAACTAGCGCACTTTCGCGGAGCGAAAGGCGGCAAACCGATGCGAAGCTCTAGGAGACGCGTGTCGGCATATTGCAGAGGAACGCGTTCTGGAGTAGTACTACCGCACTGAATTCTCACGATTTCGGCGAAGCTGCTATAATTATGAAACAATCAATTTTTGATTTCGGAAAGTCCGTCGGTGCATCAATGGTTCGTGGTTACCTAATATTCTTCTGCCTGTTTTGTCTCTCCCTGAAGACGGGATTTGGCCAAGAATCTGACGCCGCTCTTCAACAGGTGTTCGAGGACTATCACGAACAATTCCTGATCCTTTTCCCGCTCGAAGCGACCGCTTTTGGTGACCCGCGATACAACGATTTGCTCTCCATCGATATCGACCAAGGGTTTGCAGCCAAAGAGACCCAGTTCTATAAACAAATATTAGCCCGCCTCCGCGCCATCAATTCTGGCACCGCTAGCGAAAGCAAGAAATTGGCCGCCGAGATTCTCGACTACGAACTCAGTATGCGACTGGAGGGGATGAAATTCGATTTTGATCGAATCCCCTTTCACCAATTCGATGGCTTGCCACTGATGTTCGGCCAAATGGGGAGCGGAACCGGCAGTCACCCGTTCAAGACCGTAAAGGACTACGACGATTGGCTCAAACGTGTCGATGCCTATTCCGTTTGGGCGCGAACAGCCATCGAACGCTTTCGCGACGGCATGAAAGACAACTACGTTCTCCCCAAGATTCTTGTCGAACGCATGGTCAAGCAGATGTTCGACCCGACGATTGTTAGCGAAGATCCCGAACGGAATCTGTTCTACGGTCCAATCAAGTTGCTGCCAGCGCATTTCCCGGTCGCGGACAAAGAAAGACTCACTGCGGCCTACAAAGCGGCCATCATCGAAAAGATCGCACCAGCCTACCGTGGCATGGGGGACTTCTTGCGAGACGAGTACCTTCCCAACGCTCGTCAATCCACCGGCATTTTCGAATTGAAGGGGGGACGCGAACAATACCAATATTGGGTGCGACGCTGGACGACGACTTCGCTGACACCAGACGAAATCTACAGTATTGGAGAATTGGAGGTCGCTCGCATCCTCAAGGAAATGGAGGCCGTGAAACAGCAAATGAGTTTTTCAGGAACACTCAAGGAGTTCTTTGAGCACCTCCGCGTCGATCCAAAATACAAACCGTTCAAAACTCCCAACGAAGTGATTTCCTTCTTTGCTGCAATTCAATCCAAGCTCGAACCGCAATTAGAAAAAGCCTTTTTGAATCGCCCGAAGACCCCCTTTGAAATCCGCCGCACGGAAGCTTTTCGTGAAGCGACCGCCAGCGCTGAGTACATGCCTGGTTCCGCCGATGGTTCACGGCCAGGCATCTTCTACACTCCAATACCTGACGCGACTCAATTCAATATCACGGGCGGGATGGAATCACTGTTTCTTCATGAAGCCATTCCTGGGCACCACTACCAAATCTCATTGCAGCAAGAAAACGAGCAACTACCGCGATTCGCACGATTTCTCTGGTACGGTGCGTACGGCGAAGGCTGGGCACTTTATTGCGAATCGATCGGCAAGGAACTGGGGATGTATACGGATCCCAAGCAACAGATCGGTGCCTTGGGCGACGAGATGCATCGCGCCATTCGGTTGGTTGTCGATGTAGGCATGCACTGGAAAGGCTGGACACGCGAGCAAGCTATCGAGTACATGATGGCCAATGAACCGATTAGCGAGGAAGGGGCCATTGCCGAAATCGAACGCTACATGGCCTACACGGCCCAAGCGTTGTCGTACAAAATTGGACAACTCAAGATTAGTGAACTTCGCAATCGTGTTGAAAAGCGATTGGGCAATCAATTCTCTTTGCCCCAATTCCACGATCAAGTTTTGCGCAATGGTTGCATGCCACTCAATATTCTTGAGACGCGACTGGACCAGTGGCAGCCCTAATGTAAAACCCCGAGCCGCAAGCGACGGCAACCCTCCAACACTCCCAGTTCCCAGACCTTGAGAGCAGACAGTTACCGCGCGACTGACTTCAACCCAATATGCCAACACCAACCGACCGCAAACCTTGGTATCGCGTCCTCTACATCCAAGTCATCATCGCTGTCGTGTTAGGAATCGCTGTCGGGACTTTCAATCCGAGCGTCGGCAAGTCCCTTAAGCCACTAGGAGACGGGTTCATCAAGCTAGTGAAGATGATGATCGCACCGATCATCTTCTGCACAGTCGTTCACGGCATTGCATCGGTTGGCGATTTGCGCAAGCTCGGACGCGTCGGAATCAAATCGCTGGTGTACTTCGAGGTTGTCTCCACGCTCGCACTGGTGATTGGTCTGATCGTGGTCAATATCCTACAGCCGGGGGTCGGCATCACGCCCCCTGGAGAAGTTTATCATGCGCCAGCGGAAGCCACCGCAGCCGGGAGCAGCTATGGTGAAAAGGCCAAGTCGCTCAGCGAAGTCGACTTCATCCTCAACATCATTCCGAGTTCTTTTTTTGGAGCCTTCGTTTCGGGCGAGCTTTTGCAGGTGCTGCTGGTCGCGATCCTAGCGGCGGCCGCCATTGCGTCGATGGGAGAACCGGGCCGCCCGATTCTCGGTGCCATCGAGCAAATCGGTGGATTGTTCTTCGGAGTGATGAACATCGTGGTGAAAGCCGCGCCCATCGGTGCATTTGGGGCGATGGGTTATACAGTTGGAGCTCACGGACTTGGATCGTTAGGGAGTCTTCTTTGGCTCATGGCTGGGTTCTATCTCACTTCGGGATTGTTTGTCGTTATCGTGCTGGGCGCTATCGCTGGGTGTTGTGGTTTTTCCATTTTTCGATTCCTGGCTTACATCAAAGACGAGCTGTTGCTCGTGCTGGGGACTAGTTCGTCCGAGACCGCTTTGCCGGGCCTTATTAAGAAGATGGAGCGACTCGGCTGTTCCGAATCGACAGTCGGACTTGTGGTGCCAACGGGCTACAGTTTCAATCTCGATGGCACGAATATCTACATGACCATGGCGGCCGTATTCTTAGCCCAAGCAACCAACACGCCGCTTAGTATCACGCAGCAGATCAGTCTGCTTTTCGTAGCCATGCTAACGTCCAAGGGTGCTAGCGGTGTCACCGGCGCCGGTTTTGTGACACTAGCCGCGACGTTGCAGGCGGTACCCGGCATTCCTATCGAGTCTCTCGGCTTGCTTCTAGGTATCGATCGCTTCATGAGCGAGTGTCGCGCGCTGACCAATTTTATTGGCAACGGAGTCGCGACGATTGCGATCAGCCGTTGGGAAAACGAGGTAACACCTGAGCAGTTGCGGAGAAACTTCGAAAGGCCAATTTTGAGCGCTGGTGACGGGGGATTGCCAACGCCGTGAAGGATTTTTTCGCGTCTGATCGTCCGGCTCGGGCTTGTCACGACCGGACACCGTTTTGGTGTCCTAGGTACGCGGATCGAAACAATAACACATCCGCTCCCTATAGCTAAGTCCGCCTTTGGCGGACTAAGCTATAGGGAGCGGGAGACAGGAGAATTGCTCACTCTTAGGACACCAAAACAGGGTTGCGGGGGGACGAGCCCCCACGTAACCCAATGATTTCGTTGCATAAAATCCTTCACGGCGTTTAGATTGCCCCCTGCACCCCCAACCTTCTAGGATCGGACCAATTAATGATAGTTCAATACTTGACCGAATATATAACGGCGATGAATGGCGATGGACACGAAATCGCTGAGTTCGAAGAGCGATACGGTTACACGCCAAAGCCTTGTCTGCGGGATGGGCTCAAGGACGCACGCTACTATCAATTGTCAAACAATTATCCGAACGAGGATAGCCGTTTTGCGGCAGCAGTCCGGCTTTTTGCAGTAGTCGTTCATGAGCCCAAAGTCGCTCCTCCTCGAGGCAAACAACGTGAAGTGATCAGACAGTGGCTGCTATGGCTTAGCGGTCGTCAAGATTACATGGGTGTTGAAGAGTTGGTAAACCTTTGTAAGAGGGAAACCGGTATCGGTAGTGCTGAGACGATCAACAGCATTCTTAACCAGACGTTGGAACTATCGGACTGGCGCAAGGCCCGTTCGGTTGCAACCGAAATACAAAGCAACGTCAATGCTGCTGAGACTACAGATGCTGCTGAGACTACAGATGCCGTAGCCGCAACAAAAATGACGGACGTTGAGCTTCTGGAAAACTTCAAGAATACTGAATCGTACCGTGCCGCCAATGCAAAAGACAAAAGGGCAATGAAAAAGGCATTTGCTAAAATGACTTACGAGGAAAGAGTTTTGTATTTTGCGTTGCCGTCGCTCACGTAGGTCCGTCGCTCACGTAGGTCCGGCGCTCCGTCGACGGACGGTCAGCGATCACCGCTAGCCCCCGCTATCGCCAACCAATAGCCCGTGGCTCATCCGGTGTTCCGGGGAGGTCTGTTTGCTGTAACGGATTGGTGGTATTGAAGCAGAATCGAGTGAATCCAAGATTTTGGATTACTCGCTTCTTGATTTTACGTTTGGATGCCAAGGATGGCGCTGACATTGTTGGTTTTGATGGACGATCAAAAGTGCTTCGAAAAGGTACGGAGCATGCGATGGCCTGATGGGGTTGTGTGTACGTCTTGCGGCTCTATGGCCACCTCACCGTGAACCACAGTCGTGGCGAGTTCGCGAGGGACGATGATGGCGACGGATTCTGCGAAGTGCATGTCAATACGACGGAAGAATTTTGGTCGCTACTGCGTTCGTGGCTGCGCCCACATCGAGGAATCTCGCAAGAGAAATTACCTTTGTACCTTTCGTTTTTTCAGTTCGTGCACAACACTCGAAAACATGGAAAAGCACTGCTCCATTCGCTCATCGAGCGGCTTTTCGTATCATCTCCCCGAAACGCCGGATTAGCCTCCAAAAATTGCAACTGGATTGCTTTGCGGACGTTCTATTGGCCCTGGCCTTTGGAGAAGCCAGGCTTGCCGTCAAACGTGAATAGACCCTCGTGCTTCACCATCTCCAAGCCAGCGTCGGAAATCCTACTAAACAACGCGATGGTCGCTTTGGGTGTTGTTGTCTTGCCGCTGCTCTCCGGCATTGCAAAGCGGCATCGGAAGACATCTACCAAGAACGTTTCTTTCATGCCATCTGGCCAAACCTTCATCCCGCGATTCGAGAGCATTTCCAATACCATTCCGTCACCGGCGAGCGGTTGCAGTTTGGCCGCAAGGTCGTTTGGACTTCCCTCCCACGCGACAAAGACGTCGGCACCAACGTATTCTTTCTTCTCGTTAGAACGAATATACGGAGGACGGCTCGTCAGTGGGCGTTTCGGTGCATTGGAGTAGTTGACCGCTTTTAACAACTCAGGCTTCTTCCCAACCCGCGCGACAACAGCGGCCGCAAACTCCTTGGTGCCCACTTTCTCTTTCGAGACACCTTCCTTAAAGATATCGTAGGTGTGCACTCCGTCCTCGATCGTCTTGAGCCAAGCGTTATGGGCTAGCTCTGCGATATCCGCTTGACCGATATGGACCAACATTTGAATGGCACCCAAGAACAAGCCCGATGGGTTCGCTAGATTTTGGCCAGCTCGTCGGGGTGCGGATCCGTGAATCGCTTCGAACATGGCGCAGCTGTCACCAATGTTAGCGCTACCTGCCAATCCGACCGAGCCTGCGATTTGGGCCGCCACGTCCGACAAGATATCACCGTAAAGATTGGGCATCACAATCACATCAAAAACTTCCGGAGTATCAGCGAGCTTTGCAGCTCCGATATCGACGATCCAATGTTCGTTTTCGATATCGGGATACTCCGCGCTGATCTCATCGAAAACTTTGTGAAACAGACCGTCGGTCAGTTTCATAATATTGTCTTTGGAGAAGCACGTTACTTTCTTGCGTCCGTAGGCGCGAGCGTATTCGAAGGCATAACGAACGATCTTTTCCGTACCGGGGCGCGTGATCAGTTTCAGGCACTGCATCACGTCAATCGTTTGGCGATGTTCGATACCAGCATACAGATCTTCCTCATTCTCACGAACAATCACCACATCCATTTTGGGATGCTTGGTTCGAATGTATGGGGCGTAGCTCAAGCATGGTCGAATGTTGGCGTAGAGCCCAAACGCCTTCCGTGTGGTTACGTTGAGCGATTTGTATCCACCACCTTGAGGGGTCGTGATAGGTGCTTTCAAAAAGACCTTAGTCGCTCGCAAACTCTCAAACGCTCCCGGTTCCATCCCCGCCAAATTGCCCTTCAGATACTGCTTCTCGCCAATTTCGATCGTTTGGATTTCGATTCGTGCACCAGCCTCCTTGATGATCTGAAGAGTCGCGGACATGATTTCGGGACCGATACCATCACCATGAGCGACGGTTATGGGAGTTGCTGATGCCATAGTTTATCTTAATACTGAACAGAGGAAACTCAAAGAACGACGTGGAAATCTTATTCTCGATTCCCGTCTCACACAACTCGGGTGATGTACAGTTATGGCCGATTTTGGGCTGATTCTTGCCGCGTACGCCCTACATCGAAATTTCCGTCGAATCAAAATGGTTGTGGACGTTCCAATAGTCCAGTCGCCACCGACCGTTGGCGAGCGATAAGCGAGAGATGGCCGTGTTGACGATGTCTCCCAGGAATTCCTCGGCCGTTGGCAGGCCCAAAACGCCTCGATCCAACCATCGTCCCCCAGTGGACGACCTCGCTGAGCCGACAATCCCGCCGCCTCCAATTCCTTATCTGACAACGCTTCATTGACTCGCTGCACCCAATTTAGCAATCGCGATAAAGGCCACTTCGGCAATAATTTAGGAGCCAGTTCGGTTGATTGCAGCCAACGCCACAGCGAACTCCAGCGCCAATCTGCTGCCCTGGAAGGTAATAAGGTGGGAAGTAATAAGGTGTCAGGAGTCATTTTGCGGGAATCGCGTCAGGGACGGCCATTGCTGGCCGCCCCCCGCACAGATCCGTACGTGCGGAACTACCGCATACGGCTCTTACCTTGGATGTTGACTGGCAAACCTCACATTTGGATAAGGATGAAGGATCTTCGGCGTCGGTAACCATTGACGACTTTATTTGGAATTTCTTCCTCGACGTTTTGCGGTGGACCGTGAAGTCGCCTCGTCGGGTCTTGCCGCTAATGTGCGTAAAGCCCAGAAAGTTGAAAGTCTCCGGCGGGCTTTCACCGCGCTTCGCACGACAGCCCTGAGCCATTTCTTCCGGAGCCGCAACATCCTCGGATCGACGATTCGATGTTTCAGAAACTTCATTAGCCACTCGTGACTGATGTTGTCAAAGAAACCCCGAATGTCCGCATCGATGATCCAGTTTACCTTCCGCTTCGTGATCCCTACAAACAATGCATCCAGGGCTTGATGTGGACTGCGTCGAGGACGAAATCCATAACCGGGCACCGACCGCAGGTTGGTCGCCGAGGAAGTCTTCTTCATAGATACATTCCAGGATCGTTCGCGTCGCTTGTTGGACGATCTTGTCTTCCAACGCAGCGATTCCCAACGGTCGCATTTTGCCATCCGGTTTAGGGATGCACGTCCGCGTGGAGGCCCATATTCAGACAACACAGTGCCCGGTAAGCTCCGCGATGAATTTGTCTGTGCAGATCTTCGATCCGTCTTTCGAAATCATTCGCATAGTCACTCCATGTCTCGCCAACCAATAGCCCGTTTGCACTCTCAAGCCAATGCTTCCGGGACGCATACGGTTGTTCAATCTCCTGTGCGTACGTAATGCTCCGTTCCGCAAGGACTCAAGTCGGCGGAGCGACTTGACTACGGTCGAAATTCAATCGAATCGATGTTCATCAATCCGCCCCGGTTCTTTGGGTTTTTGAACACGAAAAACAGGTCGTCTATTCCTTCCTGCTTAGGAAACGTAATCGCTTTTTCTGAAAACGTTTCCCATTCGCCGTTGACTTCCACCACAACGCTACCCAGCAATGGTCCGTCGATTTTATTGCGATGCACTTCGATAATGCCCCCTGCGCCAGCGCTGGCTACACGGACGATGATTTGGCTTACTGCGGCCAGAGAAATTCTATTCAATCTGAGGGAAGCCCCGTCCTCTATGGATCCCACAAGGGCTTTTCCCATCGCTTTGTCCGAATTCAATACCGAAGCTTGCTTGATCTCGTCGACTTGTTCCGCTTGAATCACGCGACTACGCAGTCGAATGCTTTGAGAACCGGTCAATGCCGGAATTGTTCCTCTCCCTAGATCCGTGTAGAAAGCTTCCAATTGGATGCCGCTGGAGTCGGGTTTCGTTTCGACGGAATTTTTCAAGCCGCCAACTGTTTTCGAATTCGCGTCAGCTTGAATGGAGTAAACGTAGCGAACCATCTCGCCCACTTGGTTGGGCGTGTGCTGAGAGTGCGGAAGCATTGCAACTTTACCCCAAATGCCAGTTGAGCCTTCGGTAACTCGCTTGATCGACGCGTCCAGAGCGCCTGGAGCATCGCGATACTTTTTTGCGACCTCGGTGAACATTGGACCAACCAAAGCTCGATCGACCGCGTGGCAATTGAAGCAATCGCTCTTACGCATCAGGTCTAACCCAATGGGGACAGGCTTTCCGCCATCCGAATTGCCCAAGGTCATTGGACTAGCGTGAACAAACGTTCGCCCTGGTGCGGTCAGCTCAATGGTTTCCAGGTTTCTCGCATCGGCGTTTTCGAAATCGCTAGTGCCGTCCTCTAGATCTTCGATCAGAAGACTGTAGGCGATTTTTTCGCCGGGAGTAAAGAAGTCGCCATCATTCGGTGAAAGGAATCGGACCTCCGGACGAGCGTTGCCGACCACCACTGGATAGGTAGCTATATCCAATGCACCGTTGGAATCCCGAACTTCGAGAGAAACGGTATAGGAGCCTGGTTCTTCGATGGTGACTTCGGCTTCAGGGGCGTCGGATAGGACCCGTTCCTGCCGTTCATCTCCGGTGGTTCGCGTAGACTTCCATCGGTACGTGAGCTTGTCACCGTCCTTATCGAGCGAGCCGTCCGACTTCATCCGAATCTTAAGCGGTTCCTTGCCGATGTTGTTTTCGACAATCGCCTTTGCAACTGGAGTTCGGTTGCCTTGAACGTATTCGATGCGGTGCAAGGCGGCTTCGGCATTGACTCCCCAGGTCTCCCCGTACTCAACAACGTACAATCGACCGAGCTTGTCAAACTCGAGGTTGATAGGGCGAGTGATTTTGACATCGGGCAAGAATCGTTCTAGCCGCTGTATCTTGGAGTCTTTGTCCATATGCACGGCCATGATCCAACTTCGAGACCATTCGAAGGCGAATAGAGTGGAGTCGAAGGAGTCCGGGAATTTGTTCTCGGATTTCAAATTGGAATCGTAATAGTAAACCGGACCAGCGCAAGCGGTTCGGCCACCTGTTCCCACTTCAGGAAACTCTTTGGATTCACCAGCAGGGTAATAGATGAATGGCGGTTGAATGGGAGGGAGTTCTGTTGCGCCGGTATTGTTGGCAGAACGGTTGAACGGATGTTCAGGATCTTGAGGTTCGCCGATTTTTCCGGTGGCGAAATCGACCATGTTGTAAGGGCGATTGGGTCCTATGAAACAGGGCCATCCAAAATTGCCCGCTTTGCGTGCTTGGTTAACTTCGTCGTATCCCTTCGGTCCTCGAGGGCCATCCCCGCCGGCGTCTGGTCCTACATCGCCCCAATACAAAAATCCTGTTTTTTGATCGACGCTGATACGCCATGGGTTGCGGCATCCCATGACATAAATTTCGGGATAGCCGATAGTCCCGTCCTTAGGAAAGAGATTGCCATCCGGAATGGAATAGCCCTCGGTAGGATTGGGATGGATGCGGAGCACCTTTCCGTTGTAGCTCTTGGTGTTACCAGCCGTCCGCAGTCCATCCCATGGTTCGCGATTTGGGCGCTGGTCGATTGGTGCGTAGCCCTCGGAGTCATTGAAGGGATTGGTGTTATCCCCCGTACCAACATAAAGACAACCATCTGGGCCAAACGTCATCGAGCCTGCATGATGACAACACTCGCGACGCTGTTCCTCAAAGCGAAACAATTTCTGTTCGGAAGCCAGTTCGAATACGTCGTTTCGAAATCGAAAACGGCTGAGCTGTTGGCCAGGGAAAGCCGGAGGCGAGTACTGCAAATAGACCCATCCGTTTTCGGAAAACTTCGGATCGAGGCATATCCCGATCAGTCCATTCTCTTGCTCCGTCGTGACGTCGATCTTAGCAATGACCTTGCTCGTTTTGGCCACCGGGTCGATCAGCTTGAGGTTGCCAGCGAGTTCGATCAAAAAAATACGTCCGTCCGGCGCGATCGCCATTTGCATCGGCTGAACCAGCCCCGTTGCGATAGTGACCTTTTCGAACCGCTTCGGATCGGGCTGTTCGGCAAGGCAAAACCGAGAAGAAAGGAAGGTAGAAAATATAACAATAGACAAGAAGGACTTTGTCGCGGACCAATTCATAGTGAAGTGTTATCAATGGGTTGAGGCAGATGTGACGAATGGGCTAACTGATAAAAGATTAGTCCATCGCGTGGGAATTGAAAACACATCATTCCTGCTTTGGATTTGTTTACGGCAAATCTGCCGAGCCAGTGAGCCTATGCCGCTTTTAGGGAATGGCATCCACCCTTAGCCCATCCTTTTTGAAACGCACTCCGCACTGGTGCGACATTGACTAGAATGAAGCGAGCTATCGGTCCGATTTTTCAAATCATATTCGAACGGCTCCTACCGCAACCTGGGACCAACATGGATTCTGTAATCGCGAACGCAAAGAACTTGTTCACCGTGAGCGCCACCGTTTTACTCGTGCTATCTTTGCCTATCGGTGGCTGCAATCGCACTGACCCTAGGCTCACATTTTCTGCTCACTCAAAAACCCCGATACCGGATTCCGCGAAACTAGTCCATTGCGGTGCCCAATACGCTGGTTTTGACGCGAGCTATGGATTCGTTTTTGATGTAAGTGACGACACGCTAGAGAACGAACTCGTAAAGGAATGGAACCTCGAAGCTGCGAAGGATTCTGGCGGCGGATTTTTCAAATTTGCGAAGCATGAATGGTGGCCAACGGACGGGGAGCTTGCAAAAATGGAACCGTGTTTCTCGCGTGAAGACAAGCAAAAAGAAGAATATTGGAGCATCTGGCGCAATCCAATAACTGGAAAACTTTACGTTGAACACGGACGGTGGTGAATTCATAGAATCGAAGTTTGCTTGCTTTAGGATTGCTGGGTGGGATAGACTTAGGTCGTGAGGGTGTCGAGTAGATATCCATTCCAGTTTCGCTGTAGCTGTTATTGCTTTTCTTTCGTTCATATTCGGGGGCTTGCAATGATCAACGATCCTATGAATCCTTATGCGTCAACATCGAGCGAACTTGTAGAAACTGCAAGAGAGAATCGATTTTTGAGTGGCGTGAAAAGGTCACTTTTGGCATCAGTTATTGCCGCGACTACATGTGTCGTACTTGTTGCGGCTTGGGCACTGTCCTTGTCAGGCTTCCCATCACCGCGAAGGTTGCGCATGGAGCATCCACCGATTTACCTTTCAGAATTGTTGACCTATGTCCCACCTTATTCAGTCGCAACTGCGATTCTTACAGTAGTCGGTTCCCTGCGAATCAATAAGAATCCAGACGCAAATCAATAACTTGATCTGAGTCGTAGAACAACGACGCAGTATCCAATCCCCGATTTGTAATCCGATGATTATGGTGAATTGTGTTTTGTTTTCAACGGTTCCGCGAGCCATTCTAACAATGCACCACCTTCATAAGTCTCTATGCTGACAGAATCGAATCTGCGAAGCTTTTCCACTGCCGCAGCGTCACCATCGCGTTCTGCCGTTTCGATCAGTGCTGAAACAAAGCGTTTCATTGCTCCCGAGTAACGAATTGATCCATCAAAGGAAGTGCTGATTCCAGATGCAAGTGCAGCGATTCCTGCGACGATGATAACGAACAACGGACCCGCAACTCGACGCAGCCACGGCTTGTTCGAAACCTCTCCAATGACCCAAAGTACAGCGAGTGCAAGCGTCGACAGCAGCGTAAGTGTAGGCAGTGCTGGCATTGAATCAGTCGCTTTTCTTCGAATAACGAATAAGAATCTATCCCAACTGGAGCGGAGCGGATTGGAGGGATAGATTGGGCGCTGGACTGAGCCGCTTCGTCTCCGCCTATCTTACTTCGAACACTGTTCTGCTCACTACTGGGATAGGACCGATTCAGAAACTGGGCAATTCAAACAGCACGCCCTCACCGGTCCCTAGAACAAAGACGCAGAATCCAATCCTTTGTTTGTCCGTCGTATTTGGCTCTAGAATATCCATTCGTAAAAGACAATTATACCGTTTGGGGGGCGTATTCCTTGATTCTGAGGCGCCATCCCTGGTTTGTCAATCAACTATCCGTGGCATGCCTTGCAAACGCCAACTTCCGCTTCCAACTTCCACAGTGGGAAGGTTGTCGGTGTGACGATGGCCTTCTGGTTGGGGGAAGCTGGTTGACAATCGGTTTAATTCGCTACGCCATTCCAACGACGGAGGCCACCAGACGAGACGAACGCAATCGCCCACCGCCGTTCTCTACAGCGCACGGTTAGGCGTTGGTCGGTTGTCGCTAAGCCGCTTCATTCCATTCGAGTCCATTGGGTAGAGTGAACGCCGCATACTCGATGTGCAAGACGCGGCGATGCTGCGTGCTCGTGGAGCGACTGGAAGCGTGTAGCAACAATGGACGCATGAGCAACGCGTCGCCAGCGACAACGGCACAGAGAAAGTCGGACTGCTGGCTGCGCAACTCCTGAACGTGTTCGGACGAAAGGCGACCGAAGCGATGCGAACCAGGCAAAACGCGCAAAGCACCGTTGGACTCGTCGGCAGCGTCGAGGTGGAGCCGAATGGTAAGCATCTGATGGAGTAGTTCGACGGGCGGCTGGACATGCGGAATACCATCCTTCATGCTCCACGGACCGAAGCCGGCAACCTCGGCGCGGGCACGAACCGCCAGCGTCAAATCCTGGTGCCACGGAACCAGCCAATTCCTGTCGGAAGACTTGTCGAAGTAGATGGCGCGAACTGGCAACGGTTCGGATCGTAGGTGCGGGCGAATGAGGTCGAGAAGCCGGGGCGAACGAGCTAACTCGGCAACAGCGGGCAGGGCGAGAATTCCACGACGCCCGGCACCGGAAACGTGGCCAAGTGTGGAAAGTAGCTCTCGCTGCTCATCGGCGTCGATAGCACGAGGGACGACCGCAAATCCGTGTTGCTCAATTTCGTGGTTCATTGGAGGGCGCTCGGGATGTCAAAAAACGCTCTATGCATCCAGTGATAAAAATTGTTCCAGCAATATGCGCGGCAACGATTGGCAATGCAATTCCCCAGTACTCAGGAGCAAGTATTCCAACGTAAGCATACCACAACGGTAATCGCCCCCAAGAGACGTCTAGCTGAAAAAACTCCACTGTTGGTATGAAAAGTCCCCCTATGAAAAACGGGACAAATATGCACGCAAACACTCGTGCATTTCTGGGACGGAGGACCGATGAGAATGCTTTTCTCTCTTCAGAAATCTGCGGTGCATCATAAGGATTCATCACGATTCTCAGCCGTTCCATTCGCCAGACATTCACTGCCACATAACGCCGCCGATGACCCAGCGGCGGCATGAAAACCATTTAAAAGTTGAGGCGGTCGATCCGCCGCTTGGTGTCCATCGGATTGTTCGCTTTTTTTTCTTCTCGCGAGTGTCACCTATATGTTTCCGATCAAGATTGTAATGCGAATTCCTTGCGGCTGAACGACTGATTGTACGTTCTTATTCGTCATCAGTGTACTCAATCGTCGATTTGGGGAGCAGCCTTTGTAATGCCCTGAATCCAACTCGCGAAATCCAGGTACTGGAAATAGAAACGATTGGCACTCCCTTGATCCCGGATAGTGCTATGAGATTCTTGTCGTTGAACCGATGTCCGGAAATGTGAATTTTTGTGATTTGTCCTTCATCATCGGTATCGATCGTCAAACCGATCTCGTGCAGCCGCTTAACAGCATCCGCCGCGGTGGGACCATCGTCCGCGTCAATCGGCCACAACAGAATTCCGCAATGCGCACAAACTGCGTCGCCCATGGGAGAAACTGGTTCGACTTGATTCTGCTTGCCGCACACCAAGCATTTCGCCGGAAATCCCTCGGGTGTGCGCGACGCTATGTCCATGAATTGTTTAAGCTACCGAACTTGTTCTTATGCCGTTTTGAGATTTTTCTCCCTGGATTCTGAGGAGTAATCCCTGTTTTGTCAATCAATTACCGCTGGTTACTAAGGCATGTAAACGCCCACGGATACCTGTTTAAAGTCGCCATGTGTGTCGTTCCATCTTTGCTGCCCAGCGAGATCGGTGTGCCGTTTAGCAGACGCATATTTGTAGTCGAATCCCAGCTCGTTGTTGTGTCGTAGAACATCGATGATTGTTCCATGAAGACGGGATAGACTTGCGATCGCCAACTACCGCGGGCAGCCTCATGTGCCGACCGAATCATTGGGAGCACAGCACCGCAAATCAATGCGGCAATTAGAGTAACAACAATCAAGGTGCGAGTACCGAACTTTGGCATAGCTGATTCTACTCAGATCGTGCGATTAGGGTTATGCAGAGCGTTGACCTAGACGAGTTTTGTGTCAATCAGGGAACACGTTTCTCGATTGTATCACGTTGGAACCATCGCTGTGGTTATGGTCATTTTCGGGCAGCCGAAACTCGATTGATGAACCCATCGAGTTGTTTCAAGTAAGCGTCCGTTAACCAGTTGTTGTGATCCGCATTTTCAATTGTAACGAATTGCTTTGGTTCGTTGGCCGTTTGGAAGAGCCTCTCACCCGACGTGAAGGGAATCGTTCGATCTGCTGTTCCGTGACTTTGGAGCAGTGGGCCGCGGAAAGCCGTAATCTGCGCCAACGAGTCAAGTTTGTTCCGCGGAACAAGCCAAGCTAGTTTTGGATAGTGTACGTCGGCAACATCTCGAAGTGAGGAAAACGTGCTTTGGAGGATTAAACCTTTTGGAGGTGATTTAGCCGCCAACTGAACAACGATTGCACCGCCAAGCGATTCGCCCATAAGAAGCATTTCGGAGTCTTTGACCGCTGCAAGTTCGCACAGCTTAGTCCGAGCGGCCATCGCATCCTGAATCGCCCCTTCAACGGTTGGTGTACCTTCGCTGCGTCCGTACCCGCGGTAGTCGAACATGAATACGGATAGTTGTGCTCTGCTCTGCAAATATCGTAGCCACGCCGCCCGTGATGCAACGTGCCCAGCGTTTCCATGCGCGACAAGCACTACGGCACGGGGGTTGTCGGCGGGGCAATACCATCCATGTAATTTCGTCTGGTCTTCAGCGGCGAAGAAGACATCCTGGAACTTCAGATCCTTGGGGCTCCAATCACCCTTCGGAAACTTCGACGGAAAGAAAAGCAGAAGTTCGTCGATCGATCCTGCCTTTGCATCGGAAGGAGGATCGGGTTCCGTTGAATCCTGTCCGTTGCAGCGATGCACCACGGCAATTGCGAAAACGGCAAGTAGCACAGAGACCATCGTGCGATTCATTATCGACCGTCCTCCTAAATGGACCAACGAACGAATAAAAATCTAAACCAACACTAGCGAAGCGTATCGACGAGATAGATGCGTGGGACTGAGTCGCTTCGTCTCCTTCTATCTTACTTCGAACACAAGTCCGCTGGCTGCTATTGGACAGGACCGATTCAGAAAATGGGCAATGCAGACAGAACGCCTCACATTGGTCCCTCGGACAACGACGCAGTATCCAATTCTTTATTTGTTCTGTCATGGATCGGACAATGAGCGGGTAACAACGTGAAAAACGCCCGCAGCAGCGCCAAGCCCGCAGCAGCGCCAAGCCCGAAGCATGGTATGGAAGGCAATGCCGCAACGCACCTGCTTCGGTTAGTGTACGTGTTCAGTAGCACTGACAAACCGTACTGAAGTGCAATTGTCACCACGTAGTCTAGTGATCGGACGGATTCAGAAACTGTGCTATCAAAGCCGCACGTCATCTCTGGTCCCTGGAACAACCTTGCGAACCTTATTTTGCTTTTGGAACGATGGAATCAGCTATTTCTCGATACTTTGGGGTCCATTCGAACTCAATTGGAGAGCTTGCAGGATCGACGATCTCATCCAATTCCCATACATTCTTGTAGCCATAGATGAGCAGAGTAACAGCAACGGGTAGATTAAGCCCCGCTGCCGGCTGTTTCGCCACGATGTAACGAGACAATGATAATTCCGCACGCTCAAGGGACTCATTTGAAATGTTGTTGCGACAATAGATCAAAATTTTCGATGACTCATCGGGAATTATTTTCTCTAGATTTCTTATGCCAAAATCGGTGTAGGGCAGATTAATACTTCCTTTAGCATGTAACAATTCAAAAGACCGTTCAGAACGCGCATCAAGAACGACTGTTCCTGGTGTTGCCGCTAACTTGGCGAATTCTTCCGCCGTCAAAAGACGTTCCTTCCGCCGTTTTTGTACATCGAGCACTGCTTGCGTGAATTGGTCAAAGTTGCAAGCTCCTCCGCGATACTTCGTATTCAATTCTACTGGTGTAACGTTTAAGGGTCCTTTCCCAACCTGGGCCTGAACCGTTTGGGCTAACACAAAAACGACCAGAACCGTCGTCAAAAGTTGCATTCGAAACATGAGGAGCTCCTTTGATAATAAAGCTGTTGTCATCCACTGCATTTTCATGAAGTGCGGTCAATTCGACGGGGTCGCCGTCCAGACGAACGACTTCCGGGCCATGGCTAGCCACCAACTCTTTAACCATCGCCACATCGCCGGCAACTGCCGCGTTTTTGACCGCGTTGTTAATTTCATCTGCCATCTGTGTCTCCGTGTCTCCGGTGGTAAAACAATCAAAAGTATCTGCCATCGGTGCGCGGTGAATTTCAGTTTTTTTGTACGGCTTGAACCCGTAGTATTTGGGGCGGTCGTCCAGTCGCACATGCAGCCACGATACCCCTGCCCCGGCCGTACTATCCGATTCACCCTCCTGTCCCCGAACGAATAGCAATCTATCCCAACTGTCGCGAAGCGGATCGGCGGGATAGATTGTGTGTTGGACTGAGCCGCTTCGGTTGCGCCAATGTCCATCTTACTGCAAACACTGGTCCGTTCGCTACTAGAGATAGGCCTGGGCTGTTAAAACTTTGCTATTGCGGGAGCAATTGGATTGCGCATCTTTTCTTCCACTTCGCCTGATGGAACAGACAGGCAAACCGATTCATTTTGCTTCCGTCGGTTTTCAACCGGCGGGGCAGCATCTGTCAGCTACCAACGCGAAAAGTTCACAGAGTGATCGCTCTCCGTCGGACTCGTCCGGCGGAAGCAACGTCCTCGTCCTCAAACGTTGCTTCCGCCCGAATAAATCGGACGGAGAGCGGTCAGCGATGCAAACATGAAATGAATATCGGGTATTCGATGTAGCTGTCAGATATGGCCCCGCCGGTTCGAAACCGACGGTAGCCAAACCTATGTCGATATGGACCTAAAAAATTTGCGAGGAACAAAAACGGAAGTGAAAATACTACTTAGATTCGATCTCAATAGCAGAAGTGTTCCGGTAAAGAAAACCAGGAAGATGGGAACGGAACCATTGAGCCCATGGAAAGCATCAGGCATTGGATCAATCGTAAACGCACGATGGGTGCACTGTCGCGGCAGTCGAAGCCAGTTGAAGTGATTATTGGTTCCATCAGAACTCTTTGATTGTATCATGGCAATCGAGGTGGAGCATATGGATTTTGCAACTGTTCCGCCTGCGGGTCCTTCGCAACGTTCGGCAACAGCGACGAAATTCCATTCGTCGAATCTCGGAATCGAAACAAATTGATCGCGCCGTGAATATTTCCAACGACGAGCCCTATAAGTAGTCCGAAGCCTCCCATACCGCCCACAACTTCGTGTCACCGGGATCGTGGGCATGTGTATTCTCTCGACGAACTTGTTCTTATCCCGGTTTGCAAGCCCCTGGCTTCACGCCAGGGGTTATGACCCTCTATTTCTAGAGTGATGGTAAAAATCCCCCGAGTAAAACTCGGGGGCATTCTACCGCACTAGTTTGTTTTCTTGCCTTTTTCCAATGGGTCGCTCAGTTCGCGCGTCGGAGCGTTCCCGTACCCAGGGTTGGGTGCATAAGGCGGAATTGTCATGGGATATGGTTGATACGATGGTTGCGATGGATACGGCTGCGCTGGATACGGTTGCGGAGGAATGCCGCTGACAGGCGG
>JBBRJI010000017.1:0-18837 GCA_038219625.1 Pirellulales bacterium
CTTGGATAATTTTCAAGGGTTGAGTTGGCCGATTGCCAACCAGTGCATCACGGGCTTCGGTGAGATTTCCAAGGGTGGCAGACAAACCCCAAGTTTGGAGCAATGGGTTGAGCTTGCGAAGTCTAGCCAGCGCTAATTCCACTTGAATCCCGCGCTTGCTGCCGAGCAACTCATGCCATTCGTCGACGATGACAACTTCGATCCCACTCAACTGCTCGTGCAATGAAGCGTGTGTCAGCAGCAAGCAAAGACTTTCCGGTGTGGTAATCAACGCTGTCGGCAATCGCTTGAGTTGCTTTGCTTTGGAGCTTGCGCTGCTATCGCCAGTGCGAGATTCTAATCGCCATGGAAGTCCCAACCTCTCTAACGGTGCCCGAAGGGCGTTCTCTGTGTCGGCGGCCAACGCTCGAAGCGGTGTGATCCATAGAACGCGCAGTGCAGGTGGGGATTTCGGATTCCACTCGCTGCGTCTGGGATTTCGTTTGAGCCACTTAAGAATTGGCCCAAACCATACTGCTAGCGTTTTGCCGGAACCCGTGGCGGAGTGAACTAAGCCACTACACCCGCTCAGATACGCTTTCCAAGTTTCTCGCTGAAATCGAAGCGGACGTTGCCCATTGGAAGCAAAGTATTCGTTGATCGTCTGAGAGGGCGTTGGATTTTTAAGTTTGGAGGTGCGCATGGATTTTAAACAAGCTGCTGGCTTACACTAAGGGGGCAATAAATCCATCAGTTCGACCAGCCTATTCGCATCTTCAGGTTTTTTATCGTGCCTCCAACGCACAATTCGAGGAAACCGGGTGGCGATCCCACTTTTGTGCCGTGGACTGCGTTGCAAACCCTCGAATGCGATCTCCATCACCAGTGCCGGCTTTACACTCCGCACTGGACCAAACGATTCTCGAGTGTTCTGTCGGACAAATCGATCGACCAAGTTGATTTCGGAATCATCCAATCCACTATACGCCTTGGCAAAGGGTACCAGCATGTCCCCATCCCATAAGGCGAATGTGTAGTCGGTATACAAACCGGATCGCTTTCCATGTCCTTTCTGTGCGTAGATAAGGACCGCATCGATCGTGAAAGGGGATACTTTCCATTTCCACCAAACTCCTCGGACTCGCCCCACTTCATAGCTAGCATCCAAACGCTTAAGCATCAATCCCTCGGCATTCCTCTCTCGGCTCTGATCTCGAATCTTGGCCCAGGTGCCCCAGGAAGCACCCTCGAAAAGTTGCGTACCGTGTAGATGCGGATGTTCCAACGTCGATAGTAACTCGTCCAATCGTTTGCGTCGTTCCACGAATGGCAGTGATCGGATATCCTCGCCGGCATGCTCGAGTAGATCGAACGCTTGAAAGATGACCGGCACCTCTTTCAATAGCTTTTTGCTAACGCTCTTTCGACCAATGCGTCTTTGAAGTTGAGCAAACGGTAGAACTTGATTAATACCATTCGAGGCCAGGATCTCCCCGTCGAGAACCGTTCCGTCCGGTAATAACTGGGCTGCCGATTCGATTTCAGGCCATCGGTTTTCCATGAGGTCTTCGCCTCGCGACCAAATAAAAACTTGTTCGGCCCGTCGAATCACTTGCCCGCGTATACCGTCCCACTTCCACTCGGCAGCAAAGTCTTTTGCATCTCCTATGCTCTCAGGTCCTTGTGCATTGTCGATAGGATGAGCTAGGCAAAAAGGAAAGGGTTGGCTTGCAACCGTATCTTGAACTTCTTTTGAAATGAGTCCTTGAAAGAAGGCGGGAGTTGGTTTCCATGTTCCCATCAAGCGGTGCGAGATGACATCCGACGATACACCTGCATATTCTGCGATGGCTCGCGTGACAATCGACTTGCTTACGCCAACTCGGAATGCCCCGGTAACTAACTTCAATATCACGAGGCGCATTTGAGTCGGCGACTGTTTCCAAATCGTGACAACGGCATCGCGCTGTTCGGCTTCTTTCATGCCGCGCAGAGGGACCAGGCGTTGCTCGACCCAATCGGCAAGCGAAACATCGTCGGACAATTCGCCCGGCGGCACGATCAGTGTTAGCGTCTCGGCTAGGTCGCCGACGGAATGATAGGACTCATCAAAAAGCCAGGCAGCGATATTAGCTTCCTCGGCTGCCCAGACGCGAAGCAGTTTGGTCGGAACCAATTGCCTAAGCTTGTATCCACACAAGAAAAAAGTAGCCCAGGCAGCATCGGCAGGACTCGACGAACGAAAGTAACTCGTCAACGCACTAAGTTTTTCATTGGTCTTCGTGGTCGCATCGATTGCAGCGTAGAGAGCAGCAAAACGAATCATGGCTGCTCCGTATCTTGTCTCGCGTCGCCTTGTCGATGATCCGCTGGATGCTCTTCGACAAGGGGTTCCTGGGCTGGGTCCTCAGCGTCGACCGCATCTTCATCCCCTTCGCTCCTGCTTCGGGAGTCAAGCACTTTCGCATCGCGTCCGTTCTCAACCAAGTAACGAACCACAGACGCAGAATACCCGTGGGTTACCCAAACTGTCTCAGGATTGCAAGCATCGATGGCTGTTAACAATGAGGGCCAGTCGACATGGTCACTCAAGACAAAGCCGCGATCAACGGATCGGCGTCGGCGTGCCCCGCGAACCGCCATCCAACCACTCGCCATCGCCGTACTGCATCGACCAAACTTCTTTGTCCAATTGGTCCCGTGCACGCTGGGAACAGCGACCACCATCGCACCTCGCCAATCGTGTTTACCCGTAATCGAGCCGACATAGGTAGTTTCAGGTAGGGCGATTCCAGTCTTGCGATAGGCTTCGTTTCCTTTTTCCACCGCTCCGTGGCAATAGATCCGTCCGATGTTGGAATCGAGTCCTGCAAGTAGTCGCTGGCTCTTACCAATTGCGTATCCATAGAGCAAACAGCACTTGCCCTCGTCACGGCTCTCTTGCCACCATTGATTTATCGATTCGACGACTGTGTCCTGAGACTGCCAGCGATAAATGGGTAAACCAAAGGTGGACTCAGTGACCATCCAATGGCATGGAACTGGCTGCCAAGCTTCGCAGGTCGGATCGCTCCCAAGTTTATAGTCGCCAGTGACCAACGCGATTTGACCTTGATACTCGAGTCGCACTTGTGCAGAGCCGAGAATATGCCCAGCAGGATGGAAACTGATTCGAACACCACCCACGGTGATTGATTCACCGAATGGCAGAAAACGGAATTCGGCATCCGGGCTCATTCTCAGTCGAAGTAGATGCTCGCACGTTTGAGCCGCAAGATAGCGTTGGCAGCCCCAGCGCGCATGATCCGAATGGGCATGCGTCACAACGGCTCGAGTCACTGGCCAGCGAGGATCAACATAGAAATCGCCTTGAGCACAATACAAACCTCTAGCGGTAGCCTGCAGAATCGCGTCCATTCCCAAAACACTCTCCAAAGTCAAAAAGTGACTCAGCTATCCACACGCACGCCCCCTTTAGTGTAGCGCGGTGGCGTTCGCCGAGAAGTGTCCAAAATTCGACAATTCTCGCTAAGCGCCAGCGATCTGGCCTTTCAGGTTGGTCGGGGGCTTTTCCTGGGCTGTTAAAACTATGCTATTGCGGGAGCAATTGGATTCCACATCTTTTTCATTTCGCCTGACTGAACAGACAGGCAAACCGACGGTAGCCAAACCTATGTCGATATGGACTTGCAAAATTTGCGAGGAACAAAAACGGAAGTGAAAATACTTCTTAGATTCGATCGCAATAGCAAATTTTTGAAAGAGATATCGAAACTGCTATTTGTCGCACAGCCCAGGCATGTGGCCGTATATTCGTCTTCAGTTCCGCAAAAGCAACATGACAACCCTAGTATTGCTTGGGCTTCTCCCCTACCACCAATTCGTCTTCCTCCGACACGTCACCTTCGACCAATTCGGTGTATCGGTTGTCGGAGATGCCCGTTTGTACGGGTTTGCCTCTCAAGAAATTTCCTTCGGCCACCCAGACATGCCGGAGGTTTTGGGCTCGCGTTGCAGCCGCTTTTTCATCGGCCGACATTTGTTTGGCGGTATCCGTCACAATTTGCTTTTGTTCATCCACACCGTCAATGATCTTGCGGTCATCGGGGTGCACCTTTTCGCGAGCGGGGTAAAATCGAAGGGCCGCGTTCGGGATTTTGATAATCCCTTCGCGTTGCTTGATTTGAAAGGAAAGATTGGCTGTCATTCCAGGTAAAAGCTTGAGGTCAATGTTGGGTGTTTCGACAATGACAGGATACGTGATCACATTCTGTTCTTCCGTACTGCTCAATCGTACCTGAACAATCTTGCCTTGATCGAACAACTCTTCGGGATAGGCGTCGACGGTGAATCGAACGACTTGGCCGTCCAACTGTGCTTTGCGAATCATTCCAATGTCCGCTTCGTCCACCGAAGCATAGATGTGCATTCGCTTGTCCATCTCTGGGGCAACCACAAACATTTCCGGAGTCTGGAACTGAGCTGCCAAAGTCTGACCGATATCGATTTTCTTCTCGATGACGACCCCTTCACAAGGCGAAAGGATATCGGTGAAAGCAAGATTGGCCAGGGAGTTGTCCAATTGGGCTTTCGCCTGATCGACGTTTGCCTTGGAAACTTTCAACTCCGCGTCGCGGGTCATACGAACGAAGCGAAACTGATCCAACTCCGCTTCGGAGATGAAATCACGGTTACCTCGTTTCAGGTCAGCCCCTCGGCGTTCGTCGTTGGCAGCTTGTTGTTGAAGCGCCTCGGACCTAGCAACTTCGGCCTGCCTGGTAAGGAGTTGTGCCCTGTCTCGTTCGACCGATGATTTGTAGATCCGCGAATCGATGCGAGCCAAGAGTTGACCTTCAACCACGTTGCTGTTGTAGTCGACAAACAACTCGCTGATAGGACCGCTCACCGAAGCACCAACGCTCACACGGCGAATGGGTTGCACTTTTCCGGTCGAATTGACGGTTTGAGCAATGTCACCCTTCGTGACACTCTGGGTTCGCCACTTAGGTCTATTTCGTTCTTCGAAATAGTTTTTGGTTGGATAGTAAGCCGCCGAACCGATCCCACCCAAAATCCCAACCACAATCAATAGTCTAAATAGAGTCTTCATGGATTCGTCTCTGTTGGCTGGATATAAACAAAATCGCGACCCCCATGACAATAGCAAGTCCTCCGCCACACAACCAAGTTGCTGGGATGTGTTTGGTGTCGTTGCCAAACCACTTTGCCAAGTCTTGCTCGGTGAATCTGGACATGCCAAAGATAAGCCCGTTGTGGAGGGTATGCAGCAGAATGCCAGGCCACAAACTGCCCGTTCTGATTGCCACGTATCCGATCGCTATTCCTAAAATAATCGTTGGAAGAAATTTTTCGATACTCAGAACGCTTCCAGCCATCACGTGGAATAGGCCGAAAAGCAGCGATGAAAATAAAACGCTGCGAAAACCCGATAATTTCGATCGAAACGCCGACAAAACAAATCCGCGGAAAAAGAATTCTTCCGCGATCGCCGGAGCCACAGCCCCGGTCAACAATACGATCCAGAACGGCACAGCCAGGAAATCTGTTTTTAATCGCTGCTTTTTTTCCTCGCTCAGTTGAGCAGCGAGACTCCAGCTCTCGAAAAGCAGATACGCTTCAAAAGCAATCATCCATAGACCAGCGCTCAGGCACACGACTCCGGCAACATAGCCTACCCAACGAAACATTCGCCTGAAGAGCGGCTCGTCGATACCGACTCCGCCGCCGAGTCGAAAGGTGTGTGGAATGTCGACCCGGCGGTACCAAGCGTAAGCCAGCGGTAGAAACAGAAACAACAGGAACAATAGTACGGCATTGAAGAACCATGCCCAACTCCCCTTCCATTCCAACATGCCGCCAAGGTTGGAAGCTACAAAGAAAACAGGGAATAACAGCGCCAAGTAAATAGCCAGCTCACCCAGGTCGGGCAGCATCTGCTGTTTCTTAGGGCGACTGAGCAATTCCGACCAAGACTCTTGCGAACCGGACGTTGCTGCTTCCGCTCCAAATAGACGTGCAGCAACGACAAGGGTTGCACAAGCATAGATGATCGTCGAAAAGACTGCGGCGAATGCGGGTACCAACGACGATTGGCCAGTCATGACGTCGCGAGAGAGCATCAGGATGTTTAATAGGGGAACAATTCCGAGTAGAGTTGTAAACTGCACATTCGGCATCAGCGTTACTAGACCAGGTCCCAAGGACAAAAGCATGACAGGGATCAGATACGCCTGTGCCTCTTTGAAACTACGGGCGAACGAACAGAGAGCCAAAAGGATGGCACTAAAGAACGAGGCGAAGATCACAAGTAGAGGCAGTATTTGCAAGAGTGTCCAAATGGAAAAGCCACTCTTACCAAAGAGCGCTTGCCCCAAGCCACCAAACGAGAGCGTCATCCAAGTCGCGAAGAGGTTTGCCAACGCGGTCAAAACGGCAACTGTCACTACCGCTACGTATTTGCTAAGCAACAAAGCAAAACGCGGAGCGGGTGTGGCGATCAACGCTTCCATCGTACCTCGTTCGCGCTCGCCGGCCGTCAAATCGATGGCGGGGTAGACCGCGCCCGTGATGGTCATCAAGATCAAAACGAGCGGGATAACGCCAGCGATTGAGCCTGAAAGATCTGTGCGTTCCGCGATACCGGTTGCCCTGAGGGTCATGGCCACTGGTAGTTTCCGATCTACGCGCTTACGAATTTGTTCGGCCTGGAAATCATTGACCAACTGCGTCGCACGTCGGAGACCCGCCAGGGCGGCTTCGCTGCGGAGGTCATTTTGTCGAAACTCAGCCCGGATCTCGTAGGCTTGTACGACGACCTTCTCCAACTGAATCTTATCGACCGTCATTTTTGAGACGACCAATTCAACCTGTCCATCTCGCAAAGCCATCGCAAGTGAATCTTGATTCGACATGACGATTTTGAATTTCGTGAGTTCATCCTGTCGCGAATCGTCACCTTGTCCCAAATCACCAAGACTCTTAGCGGGGTCCGCGCCCTTCGGTTCGCCCGTCCGCGTTACCGAGATCGGTGAAACAAAGCCTCTAGAGATGGTCTGCTCAACCTCTTCAAGCAATTGTCTGATCTGATTGGCGGTTTCTTCGTTCTCAACCCCGATGACAAATTCCGTATCGGCCTTGGTTTTGGTATTGGCTCCGATCACCAGCCGCTGCAGGGCCATGCTCAATAGTGGGTAGACGAGAATAGGCATCAAGACCAAGGTAAAAAGCGTTCGGCGATCGCGAAGACTTTCCCTCAGTTCTTTTTGACACAGTCGCCAAAGTCGGCCGTTGCTCAAATACTCGTTCATGCCTCTGGCGACAATTCGTTAGCGTGTGGGGCATTGATGAAAGCAATAAACATATCGACGAGATGCTGTTTGCCGGTCGCTTGCCGCAGTTCGCTGAGAGTCCCTTCAAACTGAAGATTTCCTCGATGCAATAGCCCGAAGCGATCGCAAACACGTTCTGCTTCATCGAGTCGATGTGTCGAAAGGAGTACCACTTTTCCTCGCTGCTTTAACAGATCGATGAACTGAAAAATGGCCTGGCTCCCAACAACATCCAAACCGCGCGTCGGCTCATCTAGCAACATGACAGGCGGATCATGCATGAGACCTCTCGCCAAAGTAACCCGTTGTTTTTGGCCCGTGCTAAGCGTACTACAACGCTGGTCGATGAAATTGCTGAGATCCAAGAGGCTTGCCAGTTCTTTTAGACGCTCACGCGCCAGCTCTTGGTCGACCGCATAGAGATCGGCGAAATACATGAGCATCTCTCGAACGGTCAACCACGGATAGACACCGTCACTGGTCGATATAAGACCAAGCTGCTTTCGGATGTCCGTCGATTTGCTGGTGGAACGCAAACCGCCGATTTCAACGTAGCCGCTGTCGGGCTCCAACAGCCCCATGATCATTCGGAGCGTGGTCGTTTTGCCTGCTCCGTTGGGTCCCAACAACCCATACACTTCTCCGCTGGATACATGGAATGAAAGATGGTTGACTGCGACCAGGGGAACCCCTCTTACAATGAACTGTTTTGTTAAGTTCTCAGCCGAAATCATTCAAGGGACTTTGTGGAGTGGTCTCGTACCATGCCTTTTTCTGGAACGACTATCATAGCCGGACAGACAAGTTCTGACCCGTGTCGTACCTGAATTCGTGAGAATTCAGGAATGCAGAGAATTCTCACCGATTCCGCTACGGTACGCTTTCACCTGGCGCACGTCGCGTATTCGCCTTCTGAAACTTCGATAGCTTTTCGTGGACGCCTGGGATGATTCTGGCAGCGTTTGCACTGTAGATCTTTCTGAGGATACTCGGGTCCAACCCAAGGCCATAGATTCGCCAATCACCTTGCGGGGCTGGTTGTTTCTCTGAGTAATCAAAGTATTCGTCCCAGGATTCGAGAAAACGCCAATAAATCCGAAGTCGGGCTTCAGGCCACGGGCCGTCGGTACCAAATAGAATTCGGTCCTGGAACTTTTCGAAAAAACGCCGTGCCGTGTACGGTTGTCGGCCTAGTTCATTGATTCGGGAAGCGAATTCGACAACGAGATTGGGATAATTCTCTAGCCAGCCACTGAGTTCCGCCAAATCTTCACCGTCGTTTCCCAAGTGTGCAGCGATGAAAGTTGTCTTGGAATGTTTCGCAACCACGCGATTGCGAGCCGCATGGAGTTCCTTGCGAGTGGGAAAATCCGGAGCCGCAAAAGACCAATTGGGATGAACATTCAATTCGAAAAAGCGCTCGTTGGATGGCGTTACCGGCTCAAAAAAAGCGCTCGGGTCGGCCGTATGCATAATTACGGGCAACCCGATTTCGCCACACACGGCCCAAATCGGCTCCCAACGAGGATCGTCGATGGCGATGAGCGATCCGTCTGCATTGCGATATCGTAGGCCAAAGTCCTTGAAAAACTTTAAGCCAGAAATCGTACCATCGCGGTGACTGTCTTTTAGCTTTTCGACGATCTTTCGAACAAAATCGGGTTGATTGCAACTCCAGGTAGCTGGCCGATCCGCCTCACCCTCTCCTTGGAAGTCGATATTGGCGAAGACAACAAAGCGATCACGGTACTTCGACCACAAAAAGTTGCAATGCTCGTCCAACCGCTTGAACAAGGTAGCGTCCAGAGAAACGCAAAGGGCGATGTTGTTCCGGTCCATCATCTCGACGTAACGTTCGAGTAGATCTGCGTCATGTCTCCCTTTGACAAAAAAATGCGTATGAACGTCGACCACCGGAAAGGACGCTTCCAAAATACTGGTTTGAGGCACGACCAATTGCGAGTGGACCAACGGCACCCCAACCTCTTTGTTAGCGACCGAACTCACTTCCGAGTTCTGCTGGCAGTAGGCAACCGCGCTAAGCGTCGATAGAAAGAGGATGGCCAGGATCGGCAAGGTTACGTAGCGGAACATGCGTCAGTCTCGAATTTCGGGGGCAGGTCATGCAAAGCGCATGGCATTTGATATGATTATGATACAGTTTCGTGTCGGGAGAGCAGATTCTTGCATTATTAATTGAAGTGTTAGGAATGAGGAAATGGATCGAAGTAAGATTGAAGGGTACGCGGAGGGTGGAGCGGAATTGGTCAAAGCATTTTCGGGCTTGAGCATCGATCGGTTGCGCGCAAAACAACCAGATGGTTCCTGGACTCTCCACCAAATCGCGATTCACATGCTCGATAGCGATTTGATCGGTTCGGATCGAAGGATTTCATTCCACAGGTGCAGCCATTTGATTTCGTTGGGGCCGATGGTTAAGCTGATGGTGCCCGAGAAACACTTGTTTTCGCAATCTATAATTTTGAGCATCTTATGACCAAAGCATTGAAAGGTATCACGCGAATCGAATACGAGGGGGTATCGACCCGAGGCTGGATGGTTCGCATCACACGTTCAGGCGTTCGAAAGCAACAATTCTTTAACGATCGCACTCTAGGCGGGAAAGCCAAATCTCTCAAGGCCGCAAAAGCCTGCTATGCCGAGTGGGCGGCTTCCGCGGCCCCCATCAAAACCACCCGAAACCAAAAAACATCGCGAAACTCGTCCGGCAAAGTCGGTGTTCACCTTGTTCGAAACGTCGATGCACGCTGGGTCAATGCCGAGTCGTTCGGATACTGTGCTTCCTGGGTTACGGAGAATGGCACCCGACAAAAATTGAGCTTTGCATGGAAAAGATACGGAAAGAAGATGGCGTGGGAACTGGCTTGTTTGGCCCGAGAAAAAGAGCTCACCGATCGAGCAAAAGTCATCGCCAGTTTTGAAAAGAAATCCGGCAAAAAAGTAAAGACCAAGTGATCGAAGGCTATAGCGAAACGGACGATTTCATCGAACAGACGCTGGGTCAGCCTCTACAAATTGTCTACCGTGATGAAAACTACGTGGCAGTTTTCAAGCCAGCCGGATTGATCGTCCATCGCTGCGATGCGACACTGCCGCATGAGCCGGTTCTCCTTCAACGATTGAGGGATCAACTTCACTGTCAAGTCTATCCGGTCCATCGTTTGGATCGACCGACCGCGGGCTTGATCTTGTTTGGATTGAGCGGTAAAGCCGCCGCCAAAATGGTCGACTTGTTCACGAATCGCCAAGTCTCAAAATACTATCAGGCTTTGGTTTGCGGCCAAACACCAGACTCCGGCCGGATCGACACTCCGCTGGAAGCAATCGACCAGCAGGTTTACGAACAGAGTAGTCATGTCGATCAGCCGACACAGCAAGCGTTAACCGAATATGAAACGTTAGCCCGATATCTAATCCCTCCGGAAAGCCCGACTTCCGAACCAGTTCGTTTGTCGCTCCTGGAAATAAAACCGATGACAGGCCGATCGCATCAGATTCGTCGTCATCTGAAAACCGTTGGTCACCCTGTGATTGGTGATCATCGACACGGAGACATGAGTTACAATCAACGTGTATCCTCGATGACGGGAGTGGTTCGCATGCTGTTAACCTCGATGCGACTCGACTTCAGGCACCCCTATTCGGGTGAACTTCAGTCGATCGTCGTCAGCCGAGGTTCGGAATTCGATTTGGCAATTTCCCAAATCAATTAACTGTAGTCGCCTATTTCCAGAAGTAAATCCACTATGACCAACCGTCTTCAATCGTTGCTCTTACTTCCAATGGTTCTTGTTTCGGTCGTTTGGTCCGACGAGCCCAAAGAGAAAATCAAATCCATCGAGAACTCGATTGGGATGAAGTTCGTGCTGATCCCATCGGGCGAGTTCATTATGGGAAACCATGATACGACTGAGCAGTTGGCAGTGGCTTATCCTCAGTACGACCGAGAGCGACTCACCTCTCTGAAAGACGAATCACCAGCTCACAAAGTACAGATCACTCGCGCTTTTTGTTTGGGGCAACATGAGGTAACGATTGGGCAATTCAAGAAGTATTTGGAATTGTCTGGTGCCGTACCGGAATCCATCTCGGATCAGACTGGCGGCTATGGCTATAACCCGGAATACGATCCGAAGAAATCCAAGCGAGGCGATGCCTTTGAGGGGCGTGACCCCAAATACTCGTGGCAAAACACTGGGTTTAAGCAAGGGGACGATCATCCTGTTTTAAACGTTACCTGGAATGATGCGATTCAAATGTGCCAATGGCTAAGTCAGCGTGAAGGTAAAAAATATCGCTTGCCAACGGAAGCGGAATGGGAATACGCATGCCGCGCCGGAACTCAAACGCGATACCACGTTGGCCAAGACCCCGAATTACTTATTGAAGTTGCAAATACCTTTGATCAGGATTCGGCAAAGAATTGGCCCCAGTGGAAGCAATTTGCTTTGGCCCATAGAGACGGGTATGCGTTCACCGCTCCGGTCGGCAGTTTCGCCCCGAACGCATTCGGACTCTACGATATGCACGGCAATGCTTGGGAGTGGTGTTCCGACTGGCACGGTGATACCTACTATGCCGAATCCCCAATCCAGGACCCACAAGGTCCAAAGGATGGTGACGTGCGAGTTCGGCGTGGCGGATCCTGGCACACGTGGTCGTTTTACGCTCGCAGTTCGTATCGAAATTGGAACGATACATCGACTCGTTACACACTGGTAGGAATGCGTTTGGTGTGTGAAAAGGAACAGCCAGGGAAGTAGGATTATTGTCGCCTTTCGCTCCGCGAAAGTGCGCCTAGCAAACGCACTTTTGCGGAGCAAAAGGTGACACTTGTGGACGAGCGACCTTTGTGGACGAGCGAGGCCCTCCGCTCGTTGGGTTCCTGCAAAACCTGAGCGAGGGCCTCGCTCAGCCACAAAATTCGGTGGTAGCGGAACTCGCCTAGAGTTTCGGTGGTAGCGGAACTCGCCTAGAGTTTCGGTGGTTAGGACGAATCCACTGGGATTTACCTGTTGAAATTGCCGAAAGCCTACGCGGCTTCCGCTACGCAAGAACCCTAGCTCTTAGGCTGGATAGAGCAGAAGGGGACAATGTTGCAGGACCAACGCCTCGATCGCAGACTCATTTTTCTTGGGACTTTTCCCGAAGTGTCAATTCTTCCTCAGCTTTTGCTAGCTCCTTCTTTTCAATTTCCTTGCTGAGGGTTTTGGCCATTTCATGCATGCCTTGGAGTTGATAAACACCAAAGAGTTTTTTTTGAGTTCCTAAACGGCTAGGATCGTTTCGGATCGCAAGTTCGTACTTGTTGATGGCCTCCTTCGGTTTCTTTGCGATCAAGTAAACATCACCGAGAGAATCCAGGAGTTCTGCATTAGCTGGGGACAGCGCGAGCGCTTTGTTCAAGAGACTCAGTGACCGGTCAACATGGGTGTCAGACAATTTGGCCAAGACAAGAGCTAAATTGTTCATGGTGGGAATATGATTAGGCTCTTGGATCAACACGAATTCCCAGTTTCTTATGGCTTCCTTCATATTTCCAAAGGCAAAATACCCGTCTGCAAGCAGACTATACGCGGGAGCATTGGCGATTCCTGACTCCACTTGCTGCTTCAACGCTTCCAACAATTTTTTTGTTGGCTTAATCTTGCGAGGAAGCAGATTCGCGATCTCGTAGGAAATATTCGGATTGGAGGGATCGGTATCTACAACTTTTTCGAGCAGAGAAATGTCTGCTTCGTACTCACCTTTCACCGTTGTGCGGATAGAATTGACATAGATTAAGCGTTGAATCTCCGATAGCTCGCGGTTCGTGGCAGGGCTACTAGTGGCGGGGCCACTGCTTTTGTTTCGTAAACCCTCAGTCAGCACTTCGGCAGCTTGCTCAAGTCGATTGGTCATCTTGCGAGCTTCTGCTACGGCCAATCGATCCGATTCTTGCTCATGCGGGGAATTGAGTCTTTTTAAAAAGACATCTTCCGCCAAAGCGGCAGCGGTCTTGAGTTCTTCTCGCGAGCCAATTTTCAAATAGAATCTTGCAAGCTCAAGATTCAACTCAGGTCTAGTTACGGCACCCTTCTTGATTGCGGCGATCGCCTGGAGTGTCTCTCCCGATTCATCCAACATTCGAGCATATAATGAGATGAGTCGAAAATCGACATCCTTCCACTTGGATGCCTTTTCTAAGTGGCTCAGCAGATCCTGAAAAGGAACCTCGACGCCAGCAACTTTCCGTTTCAACAATTCCTTTGCCATCCACGCGTTGGCCGGAGGGAATTCTTCGAATTTGCCACTCGCAAGATTTGACAATTCCGCTTCCGCCGCCTCCAACTCACCTGTGATGCTGTATATCAATCCGAGACGATAATGTGCTTCTTGGTCCCTCGGCCGAATGCCCAGGACTCTCTTGCTCAGCAGTTCTACATAACGCTTCGTTAGATCCGAGGTAGGCGGCGTTTTAATTTTGTTCATTTCGGAACTAGCTATTCCGAACATCTTGAAAAAATCTTCTCCTCGCCTTTCGTTGCAAATTGCCTCGAGCGTTTTCGTCTCGCACTTCTTCTGACTCTCGACGGAAAACCTATGAAGCCGAGCATCGTCTCGACTGAAGGTGGAGAAGCCAAAAATCAGGTAAACGCCGATCAAGAGCGCGAAGGAAGGAAGATGAAACCAAAAACGCAACCAGCTTCGCGAAAACTTCCAACCGCGCAACGCATCCAGGAATCCGCCAGCAACGCCAACCGGACTGTGAAATATCTTGAGAAATTCGCGTCCTAGCCACTTTGCATTATCAAGGTTCACCGGATGTTTCATGTTTAGGTGTCCAGGTCATCTTGGGCAAATTCCTCACGTTGTGGTACCGTTACGGTCAGCTTCGGTAATCCACACAGCCAATTCCAGACCATTGCGAAGAGCGGAAAGTCCAAATTGATGAACTCAAATGGAATAGGTTCAAGCAAAGCGGAAAAGAACTGATCGATACTGACAACTAGCATTGCACCCAACAAAAAAAGTCCAAGCTCTAGTCCAAAGGTCCAATCGTACCAAATTCCATTCCGATTTCCTAACGAAATTAAAACTTCCCAAGCGGATCCTTGCACGGCAATCCAAACCAGAACTGACATTGCGATCGTAATGACTCCCGGCAGAAAATTTCGTCGAAAAGACAAAATGCAAAACATCGCGATGCCGAATAAACTCAGCACGCTATCCCACTTGCCAAGGCAAGAAAACTGGTCCACAACTCCTAGTCCAAAGATGAGTTTCTCCCCTTCCCGAACATTGGTTTGCTCTGCCGCGTCTGCCAATCCAGACATCACCGAGATGGCAATGGATTCCAGCCAATGGAATGCCCCCAGAGCGGCCAAAGCATTGATGCTCGACGGAATAAAGAAGGTCAGGCCGAGCGACAAACTATGCTGAAAGCTTTCACCCAAAATTCGTACCGAGCACCATGCAGCTAGGATCAGCCCGCAAGCGATGCCACTCAATTGAGGTCGCGCCAGATAGTAACTTGAGCCAATAACGATCGCTGCCAAGCAGAATAGTAGTCCCGCGAAAAAAATCCTAGACAGCGTTTGCTCGCCCTGCCAAGTGGAACGGCCAATAGCCACCATCAATCCGATAAGCAAGCAAACCGAGCAAATCACTTGATCCACGGAAGAAAACCAATCCTCCCAAAAATCGAGCCCAACGAAAACAGCCGCCGCCAATAGGACGATCGACAATACCTCAATCCAAGGATGCCGTGAGGATTTTGCGGTCTGAACCAGAGCCGAATCCTGCTCATCCATTTCCAGCGCAATTGCTGAGACTGGTACTGCGTTTTTCATTTGCTTGCTAAAATGGATCTTTCAATCACTCGCAACGAGATACCAACCACACCCTAGCGAGCGTAGCTACGCTCGCCAGACGTGGTCAAATATCAGGTGGTTTCCTCTTCGCCGGTCCACTAAATGGAAAGCAAATTCGTAACTCACTGATGGCAATTTTGCTTAACGGATTGTACTTCATCTTGCTATTATTTGTCAGTCCCTTGGCTTTTTGGAAGAGTTGGAGGCACAGGCGGTATCGACGAGGTTGGCGAGACAGGTTTTTCGGACCCAACCAAGCCACATTTATGTCGACCCCCACGGCTACGGTGTGGCTTCATGCGGTTAGTGTCGGTGAAGTGCAAGTCCTACGAACGCTAATTGAAACACTCGAATCGGAGCGGCCCGATTTGCAGTTAGTTATTTCCGTCTCCACCGATAGCGGAATGGATTTGGCGACGAAGCTCTATGCCAAACATCCTCTTTTTTTCACTCCATTCGATTTTAGTTGGTCCATCCGACGGGCACTTCGAGCGACGCATCCGACACTTATTGTCCTGGCCGAACTGGAACTGTGGCCCAATTGGCTGCTCCAGGCTGAGAAGGCGGGATGTCCAGTCGCCGTCATCAACGGACGTTTGAGCGAAAGCAGCTTAAAGGGCTATTCACGCATTCCGTATCTCGTTCGCAGGTGCATGCAGACCATCGATTGGGTTGGGGCTCAATCGCAAACTTATGGGACTCGCTTTGAAAAACTTGGCTTACCGAAAACTCGGCTGACGGTAACCGGAAATGTGAAGTTTGATGGCGCCACCGGCGATCGGTTTGCCCCGGAGATCACTTCGCGAAAAGAGTATCTTGGTTTGAAGGACGAACACATTGTATACCTAGCTGGTAGCACGCAGGCTCCGGAGGAATCGATCGTGCTTGGAGGTTTTTTAGAACTCTCCGATCGCTTTCCGAACCTCAAGCTGATTCTTGTTCCAAGACACGCAGAGCGTTTTGAAGCGGTGGCCAAGTTGATCGAGTCTAGCGGGCTACCGTGGGCTCGACGGAGTACCAGCCAAACCGAAGAAGTTCCTCCGAATTGGCGGATTTTCTTAGCGGACAGCGTTGGCGAGTTGCGATGGTGGTGGGGATTGGCCCAGATCGGGTTCGTGGGCGGCAGCTTTGGCGACCGAGGGGGCCAAAACATGATTGAGCCGTGTGCCTATGGGGTTGCCACCTGCTTCGGCCCAAACACGCGGAACTTTTCTGATATCGTGAAACTTCTGTTAGAAGAAAAGTCCTGCGAGCAACTAGAAAAACCGGAGGAATTGAGACCCTGGGTCGAGTCCATGCTGGTCGACTCCAAGCGGCGAGAAAAGATGGCACAGCAAGCCATGCTAGTCTGCCAAAGGCATCGTGGAGCAAGCCAACGAACCTGGGACAACCTCCAGCGACTGTTGCCAGCAAAGCCGATCTCTAAGCCTTAAACGGCCGAGGCACATTGCGATGTCAGTCAGAAGTGCGGATTCGCTAACACCGATTTCAGGGATCATCCATTGGGCCTTTCGCGGCCAGATGGCGCCAGTACATTTTCGGATTGTTTAGGAAGTCGCGGGTAAGTGTAAAATGGGAAGTATCTTCCAGGGGAACGCGTTCCAGTTTTCCGTGATCAAAGGAGAAAATGGTAGCACCTGGATAGGTAAGCAGAATCGGCGAATGAGTGGCGATAAAAAACTGCGATTTTTCGGTTTGAACCAAGCCATGCATCAAGGCAAGCAAGGAGAGTTGCCTTTGGGGAGACAGGGCCGATTCCGGTTCATCCAAGAAGAACAGTCCGCTCTCGAATCGATTTTGCATGATGGAAAGAAACGCTTCGCCATGGGACATTTCATGGAGCGATCGTCCGCCATAGCGGGAAAATGGATCGCCAGCGAAGGTTGGGTCGTCACGGCGCTGGTCTAACAGCGACGCGAAGTGCGCTTGAGTCTCCGCGCGAAAAAAGTATCTATCTTTAGGCTGTTTGATGAACGCGAGTCTCAATGAAGATGCCAAAATGCTTTGTTCGGCGAAGGCATGATTTGCACCCGTTTCGTTCAATCCGCCACCTGAAATCGGCAGCCTAGCAAGAACCGCCATGGCTTCTAGAAGCGTTGATTTTCCAGATCCATTTTCGCCAACGAAAAAGGTTACGGGTGAATCAAAGTCAACATGCAGATCCTGTGTGAACGGTAGTTTCCCTGGAAACGACTGTCGATCGAGCGGATGGTCGTTGAGCGTAATGTAGTCGACATAGGGGACTTTCATGCTTCAATCGTACCCAATCGGAGAGAGAGGAGTACTGCCCGGCATGCTGATCATGGCTTTATACATGATCTGCCCGGAGGTTGGTATCGTTTCCAGATTTCATCGAATGCCGCGCCAGCCTGTCATTTTCAGCTTGTCAGGCTAGAAGCCGAGCCTTGGCTTCAGGATCATCTTTGAACTCGGTTGCAGCGACCCCCAAACCGATTCGAATGCCGAAAGGTTCGTCGCATGAGAAATGGACTACTATACCAGCGGTCTATGTGATCGTTTCAGTTGATTCGGGATTGAAGTGAAGTCAAATTGGTTCTTCATCTTGTGGTGGCCCCCTCGCCCTGATAGCCTATCATAAGATGATAGACTTGTGTTTTTAGCGGGAAACAAGATGCACTACGAAAAGTCATTGCAGATTGAACAGCGACTAAGTGAATTGCTTGAGCTCATCCAGTCCGGACGGTACTCGACGCCTGAACTGGCAGAGCGGGTAGGCGTTTCGGTACCAACCATATCCCGATCCATTCAAGCGTTGAGGGAGCGAGGTCACGAGATTACCGCTGAAAAAGCAGAGGGCGGTTGGCACTATGAACTGGCTACTCGCAAACGAACGGCCGCCAAATGATTGATTGCTCAGATTTGCTTCCAAGCGAAAAGGCAAATTACGGAAGTTTCAAATGAATTCAGAAATCCTCAAAAGAGTTGTTCGAGCAATCGCAGATGGGTCACAAGGCGATTTGGAGCAGCTTGCGCACACAATTGTGAAGTCGGAACGCCAAATTGGCCATACGCGACTAGCGGACGAATTGGAGACCATCCTCGCTCGTTCGCGTCCAGTCCGCCCTCGCAACTTGCCCTCATCTGAGCAAACCCGGCCGCTAAGTGATCTTCCAACGAGCCGCCGACACGGCGAATCACTTCTGGCTCTCTTGCCGCGTGAGTCACTTGAGCACCATATGGTACTGCCTCGCGAGGTAGATGCCCGCTTTGCACGTATCGAACAGGAATATGCCGCCCGTGAGCGCCTTGGTGCTTACGGCCTTCGTCCAAGGAAGACTGTCCTTCTCTATGGACCTCCCGGCTGCGGTAAATCTCTTGGAGCGAAAAGACTTGCGTGGAACGTAGGACTGCCCCTATTGAAAGTTCGATTCGACGCGTTGATATCGTCTTTCTTTGGAGAGTCCTCAAGCAACTTGCGTTCAATTTTTGATGCGGCCAAAGAACGCCCGTGCGTGTTGTTGCTCGACGAGTGTGACTTTATCGCAAGATCGAGAACCAATTCGAAGGACATTGGGGAAGTCGCTCGCATCGTGAACTCGCTGCTCACGTTGATGGAGGAGTACGACGCACCAGGGCTTCTCGTCGCAACCACCAATATCGAAGATTCGCTTGAT
>JBBRJI010000018.1:0-18375 GCA_038219625.1 Pirellulales bacterium
CGGGCTCGTGGCGGATGGCAGCGGCCAATCCCGATCGCTTTGCGGCAGTGGTACCTATCTGTGGCAGCGGTGATATGAAAGATGCAGAGAAATACAAAGACATTCCGATGTGGGTGTTTTGTGGCGATAAGGATGGTGTCTTCAAATCCAACGTGGAATTGGTCGACGCGATTGGCCAAGCTGGCAGCACCAAGATTCGCTTTACGACGTTGGAGAACATTGGCCACAACTCTTGGTCAGCGGCCTATGCTTCCCCGGACTTGTACGACTGGATGGCGAAACAGTCTCGTTAGAAAAATTGATCGTAGTTGCTGGTGGCACGCCCTGAGGGACGAAGGGCGTGTATGAAGTGCGATTGGACTTTGCTACTGCGAACGCGAGCTGATTGCTTATCGCTGACGATGGATGGCTAGATTTCAGCTCGCTTTAGGCTAAGTCCTTTGAATCATTGGGATGAAACGATTTTTTCTTGCGAAGCATGTCGAGCATTTTGGCCATTGTCCTTTGATTGTCAACAACGGCCGGTGTTACCACGACCGCTTTCATCGTGCCTTAGCGTAAACGGTCGCGGAACGAAGCTTCGCGACTGGGTTCGAAGAAGTTTTCCGCGAAGAACAACAATTCGCAAACGCTTTTTACGGTCCCGATCTTGTGAACGGTGAAGCTTCAGTTATGGTGATTTGCTTGCTCTAGCTTTCCTCAAATACTTGCTAACTGCCTCATGAACAAGCTGATTTGCAGTCACAACAAGCGATGATTTTTCGTGAAACGGTCTTGCCGACGCCTTGCCTCCCGATTCCATCCATACTCCCGGCATGACATCGTTTTTTAATTGCAATGTGAACGCATCAAGGGTCAGAATTTCCGTTTTGCCAAGTTTCGGAACAAGCAAAACGTCATCAATTCTATATGAAATCGGGTAGTTCGGAGCGGAGTCCCAAATCGCTATTCCTTGCCGATATCCCTGGATGCGTCCACCAAGGTAGCATCCGATACCGGTCACGATCATCAACAACATAGAAAGAGAAAACTGTCGCGAGATGTTTTCGTGATGCTTTCCCGTCTCAAACTGCGTCATCTCAACCCGCATCGTATCCGCCGTGAAAACTAAAAGGCAAATGAAAAGAAATAGGCCTCACCAAACGCGAGTCGGCGGTCCAATGGCAGCCTAGCCGATCCCATGGGCGTTGAGTAGTTCCGTCTCACCCCCCCTTGGCGGCTGAAGTCATCGAAAATGGGATAGCGTTGTTCCGCTATCCCGCGAGGGGGCAGTTCGGGGCTCGACGTGGCGGGAAGGATTTGGGATGAGCCGTCGACGAAGGCTTGTCTCGTAAATTGGGTATTCGTTTTTGGCGGGCCGAGACGCCTTGCGGCAGGTGTGGGCAAAATGGAATAAGTGGACGATATTGGACTCGAACCAACGACCCCCACGATGTCAACGTGGTGCTCTAACCAACTGAGCTAACCGTCCTTACGTCTCCAAGATTGTCAACTTGTCCCGTTCGATGTCAAGTTCAACTTTTTGCCGGTTGAGGGTTGCCAGTTGAGGGTTGCCGGTTGAGGGTTGCCGGTTGAGGGTTGCCGGTTGCCGGTTGAGGGTTGAGGGTTGAGGGTTGAGGGTTGAGGGTTGCACGAAACTGCTTTTTGGCTTTGGTTGTCGAATCAACACCCGCCGGTTATGCTGCTTCCACTCTAAAATTCAATGATTCCCGTTTTGTACCGCTGCCAATCTCGATGATGTCCAATCCAATCCGACGCGTTGTTATCACCGGCATGGGGGTCGTTTGCCCACTCGGTCGGGATCTAAACACGTTTTGGACCAATTTAGTTGCCCAAAATACCGGTATCTCAGCCTTGACCTGCCTTCCCGCCGACGGTCTTGACCTGCAATTCGGCGGACAAGCCAAATGCTTCACCGGCGATATCGAACACTTCGGACCCCTCGAAAAACCTCTTCAGCGAGCCATCAAAAAGAACCAGAAGGTCATGTGCCGGGAAATCGAAATGGGCGTCGCCGCTTGCCAAATGGCACTGGCCCATAGCGGCCTGGCCGCTCCCGAAAGTCGCAACCCCGAACGCACCGGAATCGTCTTCGGCAGTGATTATATCCTCACCCGCCCAGAAGAATTCTCCGACGGTGTCTTGGCCTGCTTTGATTCGAACAAGCAATTTCAAATGCCATTATGGCCAACGGTTGGACGCCCCAAGGTAAACCCACTCTGGCTTCTAAAATACTTGCCAAATATGCCGGCCAGCCATGTTGCCATCTACAACGACCTTAGAGGACCAAGCAATTCCGTCACGATTCGAGAAGCCAGCAGTGCTGCTTCCATAGCAGAAGCCGTTGCAACCATCCGACGCGGTGCGGCCGATGTCATGTTGGCTGGTGCTACCGGCTCTCGTTTGGAGCCTTTGAGGGCACTCCACTTTACTGTTTCGGAAAAATTGGCCAGCCCACGCACCCAGCCTGGCGAAATGTCCCGGCCTTTCGATTCCGACCGCAACGGCTCCCTTCTCGGTGAAGGTGCTGGCGCTCTGGTCCTCGAATCGCTTGAAAATGCGGTTGCCCGCGGCGCCAAAATCTGGGGGGAAGTGGTCGGCGGAGTTGGTTCAGCCGTCGGTGGCTCGCTTGCCGGAAAGTCGCGGGATTCCATTCGAATTGCCACGAAAAACGTCGCCGCAGGCTTGATCGCAAAAGGTCAATCCGCAGGTGTGTCATTCAAATCGGGCCATTGCCACGTCCACGCTTGTGGAAAAAGCGAAGTCGATTCGGATCGCTCTGAAGCCAACGGCATCCATGACGCATTTGCGGGTGAAGAAATCGCCGTTACGGCTGCGAAAAGCTACTTTGGCAATCTCGGGGCCGGCAGCGCCGCGGTGGAAATCGTTGCTAGCTGCCTGGCTTTGGATCGCCAAGTCTTGTTCCCATTGCTCAACTGCGACCGTCTGGACCCAGGCTGTCCTATTACTGCTGCTGATGCAGATTCCCCGACTGGCGATGCTTTTATCAGCCTTTCCTATTCTTCCCAGGGGCAAACGAGCGGCGTATTGATTCGTCGCGTCCTTTCGGCTTGACATTTACGGGAATCGTTCGTAACCTTTTGCTCCTTGAAAAAACAAGCACTTCTCTAACTAATTTCGTTTGAGTATTAAAAATGGCAGTTCCCAAGCGACGACACTCCAACTCACGATCTGGCATGCGTCGAGCGCACCATTCCAAAAAGCCTCGCCAACTCCAAGTGTGTGCCAAGTGCAGCACGGTTGTTCCTACGCATACCGTGTGTCCAAAATGCGGCTATTACATGGGTAGAGTCGTCGTTCAAATGGGCGAAGAGTAAAGTCCATTCGATTGGGTTAGTCCCTCGATTCTCGTCGTATACGGAAGAGTTGTAGAGTGCCCAACATCGCATTGCTGTTCCCCGGCCAGGGGGCTCAATTTCTCGGAATGGGAAAGGGTCTTTTGGAACGGAGCGAAAAAGCGAGAGTTCTTTTTGACAACGCCTCCGAAATCCTCGGCTACAGCCTTGCCAAATTATGTGTCGAGGGGCCCGAAGGTCAGCTTCACCTGACGAACCACAGCCAGCCAGCCTTATTCGTTCATTCGATGGCCGCCTTGGCGGATTTTGTCGATCAAAACCCATCTGTTCTGGACTCGGTGGTTGCTGTCGCCGGATTGAGTCTCGGTGAGTACAGCGCTCTGGCTTGCGCCCAAGCCATTTCGTTTGAGGACGGTGTCCGGCTCGTTCAACAACGAGGCTCGGCCATGCAAGATGCAGCTTCGGCTGTGCCAAGCGGTATGGCCAGCATCCTTGGTCTGGATCGCCTTCAACTCGAAGCCGTTTGCGACTCGGCTAGGCAACCTGGAGAAATTCTCAAAATCGCCAATTTATTGTGCCCTGGCAATATTGCAGTCTCCGGCCACACAGCGTCGATCGAAGCGGTAGGTGAGAAAGCGGCCGAGGCAGGTGCGACGAGGACTATTCGTTTGAACGTCGCCGGTGCTTTTCATACCGACATTATGGAATCCGCCGTTCCAAGATTGGCTTCGGCGTTAGAAAGAACTTCGTTCCACAACGCCCGATTCCCATTGTTTTCGAACGACGACGCCCAACCTCATGCAGGAGCCAGTGAATTCGCTCCCTTGCTGATGAAACAAGTTGTTTCACCGGTGCAGTGGGAGAGCACCCTGCGAAATCTTTTGGCGGCCGGAGTGGATCAGTTCTACGAAATCGGTGCTGGCCGCGTGCTGGCCGGAACGCTGAAGCGAGTCGATCGCAAGGCAGCTTGTGAATGTTTTGGCGATTAGCTCTCTTGATACGAAAGTAAACCATGTCATCTAGTTCATTGGGATTGTCAGCTGACCTTTCTGGCCAAATCGCCCTTGTGACTGGCGCTTCCCAGGGACTCGGTCAGACCGTTGCGGTCCGGCTTGGCGAGAACGGGGCCAAGGTGCTCTGTATCGCGCGCAATGCGGACAAGCTTGCCGAAACGGTATCGCTGATCCAGGCCGCGGGTGGCGAAGCGAACGCGATCGCGTGCGACGTCACGGATCGCGAATCGGTTGAGAAGCTGTTCGAACAGATAGAGACGGAATACAAACGGCTGGACATCGTTGTCAACAATGCTGGCATCACTCGGGACACCTTGCTGCCGAGAATGACAGATGCACAATGGGACGAGATCATTGCCGCCAACTTAACTAGCTGCTTTCTGTTTTGTCGAGGCGCTACGCGAATCATGATGGGGCAGCGTTACGGCCGAATCATCAACATGTCGAGTGTTTCCGGCTTGATCGGTAATCCAGGTCAAACGAATTACTCAGCCACCAAAGCGGGAATGATCGGTTTTACAAGGTCGCTGTCTCGCGAAATGGCGAAGCGAAAGATCACGGTCAATGCCGTGGCGCCTGGGTTTATCGAAAGCGATATGACGCGAGCGTTGGGGCCAGCCGTAACCGATGAGGTTAAGAAACGAGTCCCGGCGAATCGGCTTGGAACCGCGGATGACGTGGCGGCATGTGTCTTGTTTTTGGCAAGCAAGGCGGCAAGCTACGTAACCGGCCAAGTTCTGACGGTCGATGGCGGCATGACAGGCTAGTGCTTGGGCGTACCACATGCGTAGTTTTTGTGACTGAGCGAGGCCCTCGCTCAGGTTCGCCAGGAAGACAATAAGCGAAAGGCCTTGCTCGTATACTATTCTCGCCTTTTGCTCCGCAAAAGTGCGAGAACAGCTCGCACTTTCGCGGACCGAAAGGCGACAATGAACACGGCAAACTTCTGCCCCCAAAGGTTCTTTATGTTCCAAGAAGTTCCAATCGAATGTCGAACGAATCAGTATCTAGGAATCTCATCACCCCGGTACGCATCGGGCCGCACGTGTGTGGCGACTCGCAAAAACTGCTACTCATAGCGGGCCCGTGCGTCATTGAATCGCTGGACCTTTGCTTGCAAATTGCGGAAACGGTCTCAGGAATCTGCGATCGACTCGGTGTAAACTACGTTTTCAAAGCGTCGTTTGACAAAGCCAATCGAACTAGCACAGCGAGTTTTCGAGGCCATGGGATCGATCATGGCTTGAATGTCTTGGATCAAATCCGCAGCAAGATCGGTTGTCCAGTCACCACCGATGTGCACTTACCAGAACAAGCGAGCTCAGTTGGGCAGGTTTGCGACTTGCTGCAGATTCCTGCCTTCTTGGCTCGTCAAACGGATTTACTGGTGGCTTGTGCGGCAACGGGCACGCCATTGAACGTAAAAAAGGGCCAATTCATGGCGCCAGGAGACATGAAGTACGTTGTTGAAAAGGTAAATGCGAGCGGTAGTGGCGGCGTTATGCTTTGCGAACGTGGGACGTTTTTTGGGTATGGACGTCTCGTCAACGACATGAGTGGTTTACCGGTGATGCGATCGATGGGGGTGCCGGTGGTTTTTGATGCAACGCATTCGGTGCAGCAGCCGGGGGGCTTAGGGGGGACTACTGGTGGCAATCGAGCCATGGTGGAGCCGTTGGCCAGGGCAGCCGCGGCGGTCGGCATCGACGGCGTTTTCTTCGAAACGCATCCAAGACCTGAGGAAAGCCCCAGCGACGGTCCAAATATGGTGCCTTTGGATCAATTCGAACGCGTTTTGGAACGAGTCCTGACGATTTGGCGAACCGTAGCGGCATGGAATACGTAATTCTGACCGGCAGGTTATGATCTGATACACCCCTAAAGGCGAATCTCGCAACGCCGCACGTCGGTCAATCGGCGTCTGCGGCGTTCTGTTTTTGCAATCCGTAAGACTTGGGTAAAATCGCAATCCATGAACCGAACTCTCATTTGCCCAAATTCATTTTTGCATTCCTGTTCGGCGACCATGCTGGCATGGGTTCCGCTAGCCATGTTCGTCGGCTTGGTAGGTTGCGCGGACACGAATAACACACGCATGCAGCAGATCCAAGCTAGGCAAGCGCAGGGCAAGGAGCGTAGGGACTCGATTCGTGAGGCTTTCCGCTATTTGCCTCAATTGATTCGAATGGACCGGACGGCGGCCTTGAAGGAAATTCGGTATCAACTCAATACGTGGTCTAAGAGCGTGGTGGAACCCGATTCATGGAAGTCAGCGGGTCTATTGGATTCGGTTTCAGGTTCCCTTCGGACGATCGATTTTTCGAAACGGATGAACAAGCTCGAGTTTGGGGAACCCGAATGCGAATACCTGTTGCAATGCCAGATGATGCAGGAGGTAAGCAAATGGGTAATCGAGCGGCCCTACCGCGACCCTCTTTTCAATCCATGGCTAATTCAGCAGAAGAGCGTTATGGCGGTCGACGATTGGAATCAATTGGAAACCACGTTGAAGCTGTTTGATTGGGCGATGTGCAACGTCGGCATTGATGGCCAAGCGGACGATGCGTTGAAATTGGTGACCAACCCGGAATTGCCTATCGACGACAAAGCGTCGACCTACCGACAGTTGCCTTGGCAAACGATGATGTTTGCTCGTGGCGACACTTGGGAGCGCGCCAGGGTCTTCACGCAACTTGCGTTCATTCAAGGGATTGACTGTGTGGTCTTGGCTTTGCCGAGCCTGTCGGGAGCGACGGAAAACGCCTCTCTGCGTTTGTGGTGCGTGGCCGTACCGATCGGCGGCGAACTCTATCTCTTCGAACCCCAATGGGCTCTGCCCATTCCTAGTCAAAGCGGCGACGGAATTGCAACGCTGCGCGAAGCGAAACAAAACCCAGCCGTGTTGCGTCGAGCGAGACTACCTGGCCGATTTGATGAGTACCCTGTAGCGCAAACGGACTTGAAGAGCTTAATTGCACTCATCGACCTCGAACCCTTTGCCGTAGGTCGGACAATGCATACGTTGGAACGATCGATTGCGGGTGAAAACCGAGTTCGACTTAGCATGGATGCGGACACATTCGAAGAGAAGCTAACGACAATCGACCCTGCCGTTTCCGTTCGATTGTGGAATGTTCCCTGGCTTGCCCACGTCTACAATCAGTCGTTGCGAGAACGGATCAATGAGATGTCACCGTTCTCCATTTCGTACATTCAAGCGTTTGGATCATTCATAACGGATACGCCAATTAGTCGAGCAAGAATCTTGCACTTCAAAGGGCAGTTCGAAAACACAGCGGAAGCGTCCGGCGCCTTGCGAGCTTATATGGATGTTCGCGTCGACGAGCAGACTCTCAAGGATCTGGCGTACGATCGCGAAATCCAGGCGAGTTTGGGCCTCGTCAGATCGCCCACCGAACCCTTGGAGAACTACCAGTTCCGTGTGTCTCAAGCTCAGCAGTTCTATCGTCGTTCCAAATTCGATATCGCGATTTTTCTCGCAATGCTTAACATCGATTTGGGTAAGTTGGGTACTGCAAATGACTGGCTTGAAAAGAGATTGTTGCAGATTCCAGGTACGCAGCATTGGCATGCTCACGCTCATTATTTATTAGGACGCAATTACGAGCAGCAAGGGAACATGGCTGAAGCCGTCAAGGAATATGAATTCGAAAACTCGCCGCAAGAGGCAGGCAATCGCATTCGCATTCGAAAAATGCAGGCCGTATCCACCACGAAAGTTGACAAACAATAAGGCGGTATTCGTTCCAATGGGCCAGTCGTTTACCCTAGAGATGTGGTAAGCATCCCCCGAGTCAACTCGGGGGCATTGGTATGTCGAAGCACCCATTCAGTGGGTCATGGCGTAGGTGATAATGTTAATGCCCATTGGATAAGAAAAAGGTACCGAGAAGGTTTCGAAATAGTCGGCATTTGCACCCTCTCTTTCCCAGCCGTCACCAAGATCGTTGTTGTGGCAGAGGATCGCAACGATTCGATCTTTGTCGTCATGGTACGCTTGAAAATGAGGTAGTTTGTCACCGGGCGAACCACCGTGATTAAATTCGAAAAGAGAACCAGCTCGCCAAGTGCGAATGTCTGGAACTTGAGGTTTCACTTTCAAGTCGTACACGATGTGGAAAAGCGGATGCGATAATGGAAGATCGACAGGCTCGCGATCCGGGAATACCATCTTCATTTGATCTTTCATACGAGACCATTCCAGTTCGCCCCAAAAGTCATCCACCATCAAGAACCCGCCGTTGAGCAAATGACGTCGAAGGGCCGTGGCCTCGTCCAGGCTGAACTGCAGCGACCCAACGCCGTTCATAAAGAGAAACGGATAATCGAATAATTCTGGATCCGTTAGCTCAAGAACTTTTCCATTGGGATCGACTTTCATGCTCGTCAGCTCTTGGAGACGGTACGAAAAGTTCCAGTCGCTATCAGGAAAATCGTTCTGCCAACGATTCCCTCGGCTACCTGCTAACGAAGTGTATTTGATTCTGGCAAAGGTAAAAACGTCTGCTTTGAAAGGAGCCTCGATCGTCCACATTGGGAAATCGCTACGGTTTTGGCTGGGCTGTTCTCGGAAGCCCTGTCCTCGACCACCTTGCTGCCACGGCGAATCTTGCTGCCAGGGGGAACCTTTTTGCCACTGAGCGCAAGCGATCGAAAACAGTGCTAGGCCTGCGATCAAGGCATAAGTTAGCTGGGTTTTCGAGAGAAATATCACGTTTTTTACCCAAACTTAGGTCTAGGAGTGAGCAGCCAGACAAGGCCTTATTCTCACTGCCATGGCGACTGGCGTCAATCTGGACGCAACGTGCTGCATCACGGCACGGAGTGCCGTGCTACACTGTTAAGCAATTCGTCGGTCCAGCGATTTCGGAACACGCTATTCTGGTCGAAGTGCTGACAGACCTTTCGGAAGTCTTCGAAACGAGGATACAGATCCCTTAACTCGCTGGGTGAGAGCGGACAGAGCTTGCCCCAATGCGGCCGGACTCCGAACAACCTCGACATCGTTCGTGTGAGAAAACCGGTGACGTTCACAAAAGCCGCTTGCTGCCGATGCCCCTCGAAATTGGATAGCGTAATCGAATACCAATGTTCGTCAGATTGTTTCTCGGAAGCATTCAGGAGGTCCGCGGCGTCCAACGGGCGTACAGGACTTGCCATGGAAATGAGCGTGTCGTCGGCGAGAATCTTTCTTACACAAATCGGATAGTGATGGCAGTAGGTACCCGCGATTTTCTGCATCTCCTCGCGAACACCTAAGCTTGTCAATTGACTTTGAAAGACGGGATCCATGTTGTCTCGGGAGTCGCCAGCAACCGACAGCGCCTGCTTTAAGAACTGCAGTGCTGCATCCAGTTTGCTCCGTGGAACAAACAACTCGATTTCGATGTGGCGAAACAATTCGTGTTCCATCACGATCTGTGCGTTGGACGGACCGATCACTCGCCAATCGCGAATCACAAAGGTCGGCACGATCCATCGGATCATGGCGTGTATCAGGCGTCTCATTCTCAACACTCGCACTGCCAGGAGAATCGACAAGTGCAATCCTATGTCGATAACCAGAAAACGGTAAAAATGGTAGAGCGATAGAGTCCTTGACGCGGGCGAATTCACTTCTCGGCGATGCTGCACGAAGTAGGTCCATCGCCACGGCACTAGGTAGAACTGCTGCAACGGATAATCCTCTTCAGCGATTAGCACGTCGGCAAGCTGGCTGTACTCGTGAAAGAATTCTTCGACTGCATAGGCGTCCCGGCATTGCATTCGGACGCTTACAATCACACCCAGGCATCCGAGCGAACAGCGGGCGGCGCGAAGCGCGACCCCATCCCGAATTTCTTCAATAACAGCTTTGCCGCTGACTGCATCGTATCGGGCAATTCGGACGCTCAAAACGTAATGGGACAGAGAATGCTTGCCTGATCCATGCGTACCCGTCGATATGGAACCCGCCGCGGTCTGTTCTGTGATGAAACCAACCGAAGGCAAAGTCCAATTCTTTTGACGTTGCAGTTCCGACAGCAATCGCTTGATTTGGCATCCGGCTCCAACACGAACCGATTTTTTGTTGCCGTCCGACTCGGGTTCAACTTGGTTAAGCCGACGCAAATCGAGGAGTACATCGTCGGTTTCGATGGCCTTGCTCCACGAATGAAGCCGACCGATCACACGAATGCGCTGGCCGCGATGCCGGTCTAGAATCCGAAGCACCTCCTCCTCGCAAGTTGGTGCATAAGTCACTTTCGGTGTCAGTTGAATGTTCTTGCCGAAATTGCTACGAAGCATTATTGATGATCACCATGTCTAGCCATTTCCATCCGCCCCAAATTCAGTAACAATAGAGCATCTATCATGCTGCGATTCGCAAATTCAAGGTCCGCCAAATCCTTCGATGCCAAATTCTACCAATAAGATCTTATTCCTGTGTACCTGGAATTATTATCGAAGCCGGTTTGCGGAAATCTATTTCAATTGGGAGGCATCCGCCGCAAATCTCAATTGGCAAGCAGACTCGCGAGGGCTAGCTCTCCCCGAATCGACACCAAATACTATTTCGGGATACACCGTCAATTACCTCAATCAGCTTTGCATACCCTTCGATCCTGTACGATCTCCGATGGATGCAGCCGATGATGATTTTGCAAAATCGAGTCGAATCATTGCGGTCAAACGGGACGAACACTTGCCCTGGATTGAAAAGCGATTTGATAGGTTCGCTGACCGGGTAGAATACTGGGATATCCATGATGTAGATGCTTCTACTCCAGAAGAGCAACTACCCTTACTGCGTGCCAAAGTTCGCCAGTTGGTTACGGAACTCGTCGGCTTTTGATCCATGACCATACCGAGTCGAACATGAACCACCACGAAAGTTTGGCCGCACACCGTCTCCTGGACGCAAACCTAAACAGAGCCTTCGAAGCACTGCGTACCTTGGAAGATATCGCTCGGTTCCAAGATCATGCTGCATTCCAAACCCAATACAAACTGCTTCGGCATAAACTCAGGGCCGCTACCCAGGACTGGTGTCACGAACAACTCTACGTAAGTCGCAATGCAGATCACGATGTCGGACGTGAAACGAAGACCTCATCCGAAACTTCACGGACCGGTGGCTTGTTGGAAATCTCGGAAGCTGCTTCACAGCGCATTCAACAGTCACTCCGGTGCCTAGAGGAAGTTGCCAAGTTCCTGTATCCCTGTTCCGCTGCCCCCATCGAAGAGTTCCGGTATCGGGTCTACGACCTTAATGCACAACTGCTCCTTTCGCAAAAGCGAGACCTCGCCTTCTTAGCACAAGCACAACTATACGTACTTGCCGACTGCCAACTCCCCTTGAAGACGTTTGTTCAAAGGGTGAGTGAGCTCAGCCGAGCCGGTGTGGATTTGATTCAGATTCGTGACAAACACTGGGATGCTCAGGAGTTGATTGCTTACACGCAGGCCGCAGTTGACGCGGTCGACGCCAATCCAACTCGTATCGTGGTCAATGATCGGGCGGATATCCTACAGTGCACCACCGCGTTTGGCCTGCATGTGGGGCAAACCGATCTGAGCGTGGTGCAATCGCGATGGCTTATCCGTCCTGAGTGTATTTTGGGGCTGTCGACTCACGATATGACTCAAGTGCGTGAGGCTATCGCCGCGGGTGTGGATTACATTGGCTGCGGGCCGACTTTCCAATCCAACACGAAGGATTTTTCTTCGTTCGCGGGACTCCCGTTTCTACGAGAAGTGGCTGCATTTCTTCGGGATAGGGGATCGAGCATGCCAGCATTTGCCATTGGAGGAATCGACTTGACGAATTTGAATCGGCTTTTGGAAACAGGAGTCCGCCGCGTCGCTGTTAGCAAAGCGATATGGGGGGCGGAGCAGCCTGGTCTGGCTGCCGAAGCGTTCTCCAAAATCCTCAAGCATGTTTCGTGATCATGGTTAAAATCATTGAAGTGAGAGTTAAGCCAAATTCACGACAATCGAAGATAGAAACAAACGAAGAAGGTACTTTGGTGGCTCAGTTCTTTTGTCCCCTTTGAGTTTGTGTCTGCTTGCGAGCAACAGTGCCAACAGAGCATGCCGGACTCAGAAAGCGCCGCCTCGCTGGAGCTACTTGGCTGGGCGGAATGGGCCAGCCTCTGGGAGCTGATCTACAAAGATGCTTAGAGGAAAGGTAAGTATCCCCCGAGATGAACTCGGGGGCATTCGCATGCCGCCGGCTTTACGCCGAGGGTGTGGCACGTCCCAGAGGGATACCTATCGGCGTAAAGAACTGTTAAAACAAGCGAGAGCCCTGTTCGGAACAGGAAACTGCGGAATGACACGATCTAATAATTTCGAAGAACGAATCAAGTCCAATGAGGAATTCGACTCGGCGACGACCGCACGCCGCATCGGTACAGTGATGCCCTCTCGCCGCTTGCTATTCGCGCTCGCGCTAATCGTCTCCGTCGTGGCCATCGGGATTAGCGTTCAGTATCTACCTGACTTGAATTGGATTGTAGATCGCGAGATTTCACTTCGCAAACAAATTGCCCTAGCACCGGTCAGCAGTTGGATTGTCGGCCTAGTTCTATACTTTGGTTTGTCGTTGCTCCCGGGCACGGCAGGCAAATCGATTGTATTCGGATGGTTATTTGGTTTTGTCGCAGCCCTCATCCTAGTTGAAATTGGATTGACTGCGGCGGCGCTCCTTTCCTTCCTCCTTGGCCGCTTTGTGGTCAAGCAAATCGTCCACCATCGATGGCAAATCCGATTGCGAATGATTAGCCAACGGTTTGATCAGGATGGGGCGTTCTTTTTGTTATGGCTAAGGTTAGCACATACGCCATTCACGTTGGTCAACTACGGGGCGGGAGCGACCAATATCCCGCTGGTGACCTTTTGGTGGACAACCCATCTTGGAATATTGCCAGCCGCCATGGTATTTACCTTTCTTGGCTCCCGAATTCCCAACGTACGGACTGTCGTTGAGCAAGGAGCCTGGGCGATCGTCGACCCGCCACTCCTATTGGTTCTAACAGCCACAGCGCTGCTGCCAATGTTTTTCAGTCCGTTGGGACGCAAGTTAGGCAAACGCTTATTCAGCCGCAAGTAGTGATGTCCCACACTATTGACGATCTGCGACGTGCATTGCCTACAACTGCGACTTCAAAGCAGCAATGGCTGGCGCGTAGTTCGGCTCTTGTGTCACTTCAGGCACAATTTCTCCGTAGACCACTTTGCCGTCCGCATCTAAGACATAAACCGCCCGCGTCAACAGTTTCAACTCGTCGATCATCAATCCAAAGCTCATGCCGAAGGCTCCGTTTTGGTAATCGCTTCCGACCTTCATCGCCTTGATGTCCTCGGCCCCACAGAAGCGATTCATGGCGAATGGCAAATCGCGACTTACGGTCAAAGCATTGATCTTGTCCCCCATGGCCCCCAATTCGACGTTGAACTTCTTGGTCTGGATCTGGCAGACGCCTGTATCAAGTGATGGCACGACGCTGATGATGGTCGGCTTGCCCTTGAGATCCGCCTTGGTAATGGTCTTGAGGCCGCCCTCGAAAAAGTGGACGGTAAAATCAGGTGCTGGGCTACCAACGGCAAGCTCTGTGCCAAGTAGAGTCATCGGGGTACCCTTGAACGTAATTGCTCCGGCGCGTGCCATCGTTAAATCCTCGTTATCAATATTGCTAGAAACTCGTAAAACAACCAGGAAAAGTAAGGTTTGCTGGCCGTTTCGTCAATGCTTGAGCCTAAAGATTAACGGACGCTAGCAGCGTCCGCCACGTGGCTGACGCTGCTAGCGTCAGAACCATTCTAGTTCGATGCGTTGAACGGAACTTTTTGTGGTATCGTCAACCCGCCGGATAAAAGCAGTTTCCAGGGTGAAGTCGCCTCCCATCCCGTATTGATCACGTCTTCTCGCGGAAAGATCAGTGTATAGCCAGACGGAGGAAACAGACCGATAGGAACATACACACATGCCAGTGGCTTCCCCGTAATAATATCTAGGCATTCTCCCATCAAGAATCCCGTCGCCTTGGCCCCTGCATGTGGAAACGGCACCAATACTACTGTATCGATCTTCTTCAAACCGTCCGGGCCCTGCATGGCCTGCGAAGCGTCGCGAACCGCTCGATACAACACCGATATGCCAGGAATGTAACTGAAACCCCAATCCACCCAGCGACTCAATCTCGATTGAAAGGCATACCCGAGGATGTAGAAAATCAACAAAACCGTCAAAAGCGAGATGGGCGGAGTTATGTACTTCTCAACCGCAGTCCAGTACGGGTTATCAATGCCTTTGGGAACAATCAGTGGAGCAATCAACGAGGCAACTGGATCGATTACCCATGAATTCAAAATCAGATAGATCTGGTAGACGACAAAAAGAGTAAGCAGAATCGGAGCAGCGAACAAAATTCCGAAGACAATACGCCGTAGAAACCATCTCAGCCCGGAGACACGAGGTTGGATCGGCGAAGGCAATGGAAATCCGGAAGCCGAATCAGCGAAGTTATTCATGGATGTGGTGTCTTAACCAGTGGAAACATAGCTTCTAGGCGAGCGGCTGTCGCTTGAACGCGTATCTTAGCGGAAAATAGCTGCTGGGTTGCGACTTGTTCGGTAGAAATGCCCCGAACGCAGCCTGACCTACGACAGAAGCTTCACCGCATGCGTAACGGAATCCACCAAACGATTCACCTCATCCGGCGTGTTGTAAAGATAAAAACTGGCTCGGCAGGTAACTGATACGCCTAGACGACTGTGCAGCGGCATCGCGCAGTGGTGCCCGACTCGGATCGCAACACCCCGGCCATCGAGCACGCGAGCGATCTCCTCGCCATGAATCCCATCCACCGAGAACGAAACAACGCCACTTTTCCCTTCAAGGGCCGGTGAAAAAAGTCGCAGACCGTCGATATTAAGTAGCCCCTGCATGGCTTGCCCAGCCAGCAAACGCTCATGCTCCATCAACCGCTGATGCCCTATCGATTCCAAATACTCGATGGCAGGCTTTAGGGAAATGATCTCGGCGATGGCGGGGGTGCCGGCTTCGAATTTGTGCGGCAAATCAGCCAAGGAAAAACCGTCGAAGGTCACCGACTTGATCATGCTGCCGCCTCCGAGCCAAGCCGGCATGCTTTCAAGAATCGATTGCTTTCCATAGCACACTCCGACGCCTGTCGAAGCAAGCATTTTGTGCCCACTAAAGACCACGAAGTCTGCGTCCCAGTCTCGAACGTTGATCGCACCATGTGGCGTGGCTTGCGCCGCGTCAACAACCACTGTCGCGCCAACTCGATGAGCTAACTGAACAAGTTGTTTTACCGGATTGATCGTCCCGAATACATTTGACACCGCCGTAAACGATACGAGCTTCGTGCGGGGCGAAAGTAACCGCTCGAATTGTTCGACATCCAAAGTGTAGTCAGACCGAAAGGGAACCCAACGAATCTTGCAGCCCTTGCGTTGGCAAAGCTGCTGCCAAGGAACAATGTTCGAATGGTGCTCCATCTCGGTTAGGAGTATCTCATCCTCTCGACCGAGGTTGGCATCCCCCCAAGCTTGCGCAATCAAATTGACCGAGGCCGTTGCACCCGCGGTGAAGATGACTTCTTCGGTCTTGCCAGCGTTGATAAAGCGCCGTACGGCCTCTCGGCTTGCTTCGATCCCTTCGGTCGTCCGAACTGCCCATTCATGCCCAGAACGATGGACGTTGGCATAGTGTTCGGAAAAAACGCTAGACATTGAATCGATTACCGACTGCGGTCGTTGCGATGACGCCGCGTTATCCAAATACGCAATGGTGAGTCCGTCTCGATTCTTCTTTTGCAGGATTGGGAAGTCCGCTCGGATGGTTTCAATCCTCGACTGCAATGGCCCGAGGTCATTAAACTTCGAATCGCTTGCAACGCCAGAAGCCACTGCATTCGAGCTCGACGATTCTTGCACAGACTCCGCATAAAGCCGAATTCGTTTGATCATAGAATGCAAGCCGTTGCTTCGGAGCGGCGAAAGAAACGATCGCAAGTGCAGTCCGTCGAGCACCTGCTCAATTGGAAAAGCCAGGATCTCATCCGGTGTCTTGCCTGAATAAGCGGACATCAAAACGGCCACTAGACCACGAACCATGGGCGCATCACTAGATGCATAGAAGTGAAAACCATTGCCGTTCCAGCTCGGGACAATCCACACCATGCTTTGGCAACCCATCACCCTGAACTCTTCCGTGCAAAACTCTTCTGGGAAATGTGGCAGCGATTGCCCAAGCTCGATCAAAAACTGAATTCGATCCTCGGAGGTATCCAGATCGTTAAGTTCTTCCTGCAGTTCCGATAAATCGGGGTAGGTGATTTGCGTGTCCATAGCTTAAAATATACCGAGTTGGTCCTTAGCATCTTCTGTCATGCGATCCTGCGTCCAAGGTGGATCCATGACCACTTTGATATCGACCGCTCCGACCCCTTCGATCGCTTCGATGACTTGGCGACTGTTGGCAACGAGTTGTGGCCCGGCAGGGCACATAGGACTGGTCAATGTCATCTCGACATTGATGTTTTCTTTTTCTTCCTCACCGGGTTGGATATCGACCACATAGATCAACCCGAGGTCAACAATGTTCACGAAAAGTTCCGGGTCGATGACAAGCTTAAGTTGTTCGCGGACGTGGTCTTCAGTGATTGGCATTTTTCGCTGGTATTTGGTTGTGTTTTTGGCCGCGGGCGCTAGCCGCGAGTGCGTGGATGAATGCGGCTAGCGCCCGCGTTTCAAGTGCTTTGGTTTTGACAAGTGTAGAACGGCACTCCGTGCCGTGTGGTGCCGTGCCGTGCCGCGTGGTGTGGTGCCGTGCCGCGTGGTATGGTGCCGTGCCGTGTGGTGCCGTGTGGTTCGGCACGGAGTGCCGAGCTACACTAATTATCTTTCAGTTGCACAAACACTTCGTCGTTTTCGATTCGCACATCATGCGATAGCGTTGGTTCCGTGGCCGGCATACACATCGCGTCCCCCGTTTTCACGTCGAACTTCGCGCCGTGCCTCGGACATACCAAGCAGTCGCCGACCAACTCTCCGTCACCGAGCGTGCCCCCATCGTGCGTGCAAAGGTCCTCGACACAATAAATCTTACCATCCATTAATTTCACCAAGACGACAAATCGGTCGTTCACTTCAATCGTCTTGGCAACCCTAGGCTTCAATTCGCTCAGCTTGCAAGCGAATTCAAATTTGTTCGTACTCAATTCTGCAGTCATTTCCTTTTGAGCAACTTTCTAATCGTATTGGCGAACTTGGCGAGCAATGGCGGCACCGAGGGCTTCACGAACACTCTCAATCGAGATGCGATCGAAAATTTGCTGGAAGAATCCAGTGACAATCATACGAATCGCCTCTTGGCGAGTGAAGCCGCGCGACCGAGCATAAAAAATCAGTTCTTCATCAACCCGACCACTGGTGCTGCCGTGCGTGCATCGCACATCGTCGGCTTTGATCTCCAGGCCTGGGATGGAATCCGCGCGGGCCATGTCGCTAAGCAACAAATTGTCGTTTCGCTGGTAGCCGTCCGTCTTGTCAGCCCCCTCATCAACTTTGATCATCCCTCGCCAAACCGTTCTTGAACGATCTTGCAACACCGCCTTGTAAAGGAAGTCGCTCTTGCAGTGCGTAGCGGAATGTCGTTGAATCGTGTTGTAGGTAAGTTGCTGGCGATCGCGAGTAAACAAAACTCCGTTTACATGGCTGCTTGCCCCCTTGCCAACGAGAGCGACTTGCTGGTCCACTTGCGAAAATTTGGAGCCTACAGCGGCAATCGTCCATTGGATGTTGGCGTCTTGTCCGATACTAGCTCGTTTGTGAGCAAAGTGCCAAGTGTTACTGCCCCAGTCCTGAAGTCCAACGTACCGCAAGTTGGCTCGTGCTTGGACGACCAGCTCAACGCCACCACAGTGAAAACCACCTGCATCGTGCGGCCCACTACTGGACTCGAACAGGACCGTAGCTTCGGATCCTTCGTCTAGCACCACCAAAGAATGCGA
>JBBRJI010000019.1:0-18141 GCA_038219625.1 Pirellulales bacterium
GTCCCTGCTGGATCAACTTGCAGATTGCGCCTCCCATGCCGAGCTCTGCATCATCCGGATGGGGAGCCACCACCAAGACATCAAGCGGTTGTGAAATATCTGGCAAATCTAGGAAATCATTGTCAACTTGGTTCATAGCGAACGATCGATCAAGTGCTTTTGGATGTGAAAGAGAATTCCGCGTGCCACCTCGGATTTTGCACCGGAGAGTTGCCCCAAAATCGAGCCGTCTCGAAGGATAACTTCCACGGAGTTGTCTTCTGCGTTCATGGCTTCGGCGCTGTTGGAAACGATTATATCGCAACACTTGCGCGACATCTTTACGATCGCTCGAAATCGAATATCCTCCGTTTCGAGAGCAAAGCCAACGACCCATTGGCTTGCCGTTTTTGCATTTCCGAGTGTAGCAATGATGTCTGGTGTTTCGATCAAGGACAATTGAAGTCCGTCACCGGTTTTCGTCAGTTTGTGTTTTTCGATTTGCCTAGGCATGTAATCGCAAGGGGCTGCGGCACCGATCAATCCATCGGCTTGTTCGAACGCAGAGCGGGTTGCGTCGAGCATTTCTTGAGTCGAAACGACATCGACGACTTCTGCGTTAGCGGGGTACGAAACGGACACCGGGCCGCTGACGATGGTCACTTCATGTCCGAGGTCGAGGGTCGCTTGGGCCAGGGCGGCTCCCATTCTCCCGCTGGAAGCGTTGGTCAAATAGCGAACCGGGTCCAGGTACTGTCTAGTGGGTCCGGAGGTAATGACGATGCGAGCCATGAAAGCTTTCTGTGCCAACGAATTACACTAGGAATTGCTCACAGGCAGCAAGGATCGAGTCGGGCTCGGACATTCGCCCAGCCCCAACGCGTCGACAAGAGAGCCAACCGGATTCGGGACCAACCATGAGAACGCCGTCGTCCTTTAACTGATCCAGATTGCTTATCACGGCAGGCTTTTCCCACATTGGAGTGCTCATTGCTGGCGCAAAAACGACTGGACACTCCATGTTGAGGTAAAGTGTCGAAAGCAAACAATCACCTAGTCCCAACGCACAACTGGCGATAACGTGTGCCGTTGCCGGGGCGACGAGGAACAGTTTGCAGTCGGTCGCCAATTCGATATGCGGACCAAGCGGATACCGCGGATCAAACGCGTTGACGACAGGAGCGCGATTGCATAACGCCGAAAAGGTTGCAGCCCCAACGAATTGCTGCGCAGCGTCCGATAGGACAACGGAGACATCAAAACCGCGCTGCACCAAGCGGCTAACGAGAGCCGCTGATTTGTAAGCAGCTATGCCGCCCGTGATACCGACAACAACGCGATGGTTCATCAAACAATCACCGCAAGAAAACGTGTCTGAATGGTTTCGTGGTCAACGAAAGTTAAAGATCACTTGTGTCCAAATCGAGCAAGTCACCAAGGTCTGCTGTTTCGCTGAGGACTTTGAGCTCGCCAGAAGTGGTCAAGAAGATCTTGTCTTGCAAGATTTCTTGGATAACGACTTCCATCTTGTCGTCGGTGTTCATTTCAACCAACGGCCTGCTCCCGCGATTGATTTGAACCAACCTTTTTTGGATCAAGGTGGATAGTTTAAAGCGACCGCCAACTTTGTTGACGATAAACTCTTCTTTCAATTCTTCGAGCATGGAACCTTTTCTCCCTGGTACTGCACAAGCAGCTTGCACAATTGCTGAACAGTTGGTTGGATCTCTTCGTTGATAACTTCGTGAGTGTAGTGATGTCGCAGTGCCAATTCTTCCGCAGCCACATCCAATCGACGTTGAATCGACTCCTGACTTTCGGTCCCGCGATTTCGGAGCCTTTTTTCAAGTTCAGCCACTGAGCCCGGGTGGACAAAGATGGTGATCGCTTGCGGATAGTCTTGCAAAACTGCAAGTGCTCCTTGAACATCAATCTCTAAGAGTACCCACTTTCCCTGATCTAGGCCAGTCGAAACAGCGTTTCGGAGGGTTCCATACCAATATCCTCGGCCAAAAACCTCTTTGCACTCAAGAAACTCGCCGGAACGACGTCGAGCCTGGAATTCGTCGTCGGTCAAGAAGACATATTCCCGACCGTTCTCCTCCCCAATGCGTGGCGGTCGAGTCGTGGCTGAAATACTCAAGACCAAGGGCAGCTCCGACTCAGCCAGCAGCCGCTGAACGACCGTGGATTTGCCTGAACCCGAAGGCCCTGAGATGATGACGAGTTTGCCTGGATGGTTCATATTTGAAGGTCTACTCCACATTCTGGACTAGCTCACGCATTTGTTCGATGGCCGTCTTGATTGTGACGACAAGTTGAGAAACCTGCGAATCGTTGGCTTTGGAGCCGATCGTGTTGGTTTCCCTAAATAATTCTTGAATGAGAAAGTCAAGGCGTCGTCCCTGGCTCTCGGTATGGAATAATGCTGCCTGAAATTGGCTCAGGTGACTAGCCAGCCTTGTGATTTCCTCTGAAATATCAAAGCGATCGACATAGGTTAACACTTCGCGGAGCAAGTCTATTTCGGTGACTTCATGACCGAGGTGCGATAGCCCGTTACGAATCCGCTGATCCAATTTGGTGCGGTATTCTGCAACTACTTCCGGTGCACGCAGCTCGATTAGCGCTTTGTTGGCAGCGATTTGGGAAAGTGTTTCCGTAAATTGAGTTCGCATTGCCGCACCCTCCTTGCTGCGCATGGACTGAAGATCCCGCAATGCCGATTGCACGGTGGTCCGGACCATTTCAATCAATTGGTCGTCATCGAGCTGGCGAGTTGATTCCAATACCCCTGGCAACAGCAATAGCTGGCCAAGACCATATTCAAGCTGAATGCCAAGCCTGTCTGCAATCGATTTCGATTGGGTGAGGTAATCCTCAAGCGTTTTCTGGTTGATGGTGGATGCGTTGCTTTTGCCTGATTGACTGACCCGTATGGAAACCGAAACGCTACCCCGCTTGAGGAATTCGCGTAAGATCGACTCAAGCTGCGGCTCGATCGCCGAAGCAGAATCGGAAACTTTGGAAATGACTTTGAGGTAGCGGTTGTTCACCGTGCGAATCTCGACGTCAATCGCAAAGTCGCCGTGCCGCATATGGGATTGACCATGTCCGGTCATACTGAGTAGCAACGAACGACACCCTGAAGAAAAGACGACAAAACTTGAGAAAAATGGAGCCCGAGGAAGCTACGGTTTTGGTTCGGTTGTCACAGGTGCAGTGGTCTCAGCAGGCTGTGACGACGTGGATTTCGGCAGATCCAAAGGGAGTTCGGTTGCAGGTGCTGGCGGAAGATCGGCCGGCAGCGGCTTGGCAATCGGTTCTGCGGAAGAAGACGATTCCTTTAAGGCCGGCGGTAAATTCGTGGCAGGAGTCAAGTCGACTGGAGCGGTGCTGTCGACCTGCGGTCCTTTGTCTGGCGCTGGAGTATCAACGGGCAAAGCGTCCAAATCCATCGCTTCGTTCGATCCCTTGGAGCCCATGCTGGGGCCTAACGTACTTGGGTTCAACGAGGCAGGATCACTGGCAATATTGAGAGCGTCTGGTAGGTACCAAAAACAGGTCAAAGCGCACAAAACAATCCACAAAAGTACTGAAATGGCCGTAATTCTTGTGAAAATATCGCCCGCTTTCACGCCAAATGCACTCGCTCCACCAGCCCCACCCAAAGCTCCCGTCAATCCACCACCCCGCCCTCTTTGCAGCAAAATGATTAAGACGATGAAAAGCGAGATCAGAAATAAGGCTGGGCCAAAGACGTATTGGGAAAGCATCGCCAAAGGGAAAAACACGGCTAAAAATCTCCTCGCCAGCTTCGAAAAAACCAAAAAGACACCAATGCCAATTCGTGGCAAACCGGAATGTATCAAATTGCAAACCCTTTGTTGAGAGCCATTTCCGGTTTTTCCTAGCATTCGACGCTATCGACCGAATGCTGTCATTGTGTCCAGATAGGTTGTTGACATCGAAAAAGAGTCTGCTACGCTTCCAACTTACCAATTTTGCGCAAAGCCCCTAACCGGCAATGTCTGCCACCGTAGGTTAACCACGGCAGCCATTGCGGCACGGAGCGCCAGAGACGTCTCTGGCAGATTAGGTCCATATTTCAGGAAGTACATCGTGGCATTGCGTGGATCCATGTTTAGTTCTCTCGGGAGGAATATTTTGATGAATAAAGTACGATTGGCATCGTTAGCGTTGGCCGCTTTCGCCGTCAGCTTCGGATCCGTTGCAATGGCAGATTGCGGCGGTCGGCAAGGCCTTTTTGCCAAGCTTCACGCAAACAAGGGTTCGGGATGCAACGGCGGCGGATTGTTCGCCAAGCTTCATGCAAAGAAGGCCAGCGATTGCTGTGCTCCAGCAGCACCAGCTTGCTGCCCAGCTCCAGCACCAGCTTGCTGCCCAGCTCCAGCACCAACTTGCTGCCCAGCTCCAGCACCCCGCTGCTGCCCAGCTCCAACATGCTGTCCAGCTCCAACATGCTGTCCAGCTCCAGCACCTCGCTGCTGCACAGCTCCAGCACCAAGCTGCGGTTGTGGCGTTGCAATGGGATCCTACGGTAACGAAGGATCCTACATTTCCTCACCAGCCGTATCTTCCGGATGCAGCTCTTGCGGAACAACGATGGATGCTGGCATCATCAGCACTTCGACCGTAGTTCCACCAGCTCCAGTTGCTCCAGCAGCGCCAGTTGCTCCAGCATCGGTCAGCGACAAAGCTCCAGCAGCGTAAGTTGTCGGATCCAAGTGCAAACCAGCTATTCGTACGCGGGTTTGCATCAAAACCTCAATAACCGAGTTGCGATTTCGATTGAAATTCAACTCGGTTTTTTCGTTTTCAGGCACTCGTTGCAATTACACTGTTTCGAAGAATCTAACCCGACTTCTTATTTCCTCGTGAGCAAACCGATTCGCCCCCAACAAATTGCGATTCCGACCCAAATAGGTATTAGGTCGCGATGGATTGTTAGTTGTCTCGTGCTCATTCACTTTGGAGCGATAGGACTTTCCTATGCCACCAATTGGCGACGATCCGCAATTCAGGACAGGGTACTGGTTTGGTTACAACCGTACTTGATAAGTGCCAATTGGTACCAAGAGATGCTGCCCATCGAGTGGATCTCGGACGAGAATGCCTCTAGGAGCCTGCAAGTTTCGTATCAAGCCAACGATGCGAATGGCGAATGGTCGTCTGTGCTAGACACATCGCAAAACACGTTCCTGCGAGCACGAACTGAACGGCTGCTCTATCCTTTAGTCGATTTCGCAGCGAGCGAAGATACACAAGGATTGACCAACATTCTCAAGTCCTTCGTGTTGCATCTAGAAAGCCAAAGTACTAGAAGTGCCACGAAAATAATGCGAATTCGACTGGTAAGATACGCAAAACCGAATGAGGAAGAAGGAGCGGAGTCCGTTCTTTACCAGGCCTCCTTAGCCCGGTTTCCAAACGGAGAATTTGGGTTCGTTCCGAAAATCGAAAGCCATCGCTCCGTTCACTCCTTAGACGCTGCTAGGCGGGCTCCATGATTGCCGCCTGGACAGAAACAGCAAAATGGTGGAACGCCATTTGGTTTACACCCAAGCCCCCCGAATCCTTGTGGAAAGTGCGTGTTGCGTGCGGGCTGATCGCAACCTCTCATTTCCTAGCTTTGCTGCTCTTCGGCTCGGAATGGATTGGACCGAATGGATGGCTCAACGTCGAAGCTGGGCGTTTCTTGATAGGGGAAGGAGTTGACGGCACTGGCAGCGTTTATCGCTGGTCCATTCTTTATGGGTTTCCACAAGCACTATCGACGGTGGTCGGTGTTGGACTGTTTGCGAGCATCGCAACCGCGGCTGGCCTTGGCGCTCGCGTATCGCCGTTATTGACTTGGTTTTGCATGAGCACTGTGCATCATAGAGCACCCCTTCTGACGACGATTCACGAACCGATATTGGTTGCCATGTTGGCTTATTTGACCATCGATCCAGGACGGCTTACGTGGACAATTCGTCCCGGCCTAGCAAGTGGGCAATCTCGAATCAGCGTCAACATTGTGTTGCAGCTTATTCGGTGCCATTTATGGATTTGGATTGCTTTTAGCCTTTCCAGCATGTTAGCTATCCCAATTTGGTGGAACGGAGAAGCCGGATGGCTGTTGATTCAGGAAAAGCGGGGTTGGCTCCATTTGACCGAGGGTTGGCAATGGCTCGCTCAGTTGCTGACGCACGGGGTGATCGCGACGCAAGCAGCCCTGCTATTTTGCATGATTCAGCCGACGTGCAACTGGATGGGCCGGTGGATACTATATCTTTTCCTATTCAGCGTGCTTTTGTTGCTCGGCGACTGGATGTATGCTTCAGTGTTATTCGCCGCAAGTTTAGCGGTGTGGCCCGTCCATTTGTCCCACCGAAATTCCCTACCGAAATCACAAAATGCTCCCAACAAATGACTCCGTTTCTCGGCGACAATTCCATCGAGCCGCAATGGCTACCGCATCCGCCTCCGTCCTTGGAATTGCCTCTTCTCCGGGCGTTTTGTTTGCAAACGAAAATCCTACCACAACTCCAATTAGGACTAACAAAGTGAAGTACTGCCTAAATACCAGCACCATTCATGGTGAAGTTGTGCCTATTGTCCAACAGGTCGCGATCGCTCAAAAGGCTGGCTACGACGCCATTGAATTCTGGTTGCGAGACATCAACAAATACACGTCAGAGGGTGGAACGCTGACGGACCTTAAAAAGCGAATCGCAGACGCCGGCTTAACAGTGGAAAGTTCGATAGCCTTTGCGAATTGGATTGTCGATGACGAAGAAACTCGAAAGAAAGGACTCGAGCAAGCCCGCAAGGACATGGACACCGTCACGGCTATTGGTGGTATCCGAATCGCGGCCCCACCCGCTGGCGCCACGAACGGCGGTCCGTTGAACCTGGATCAAGCGGGCGAACGGTATCGAGCTCTGCTGGAGGTAGGCAAGGCCGCGGGCTGTATCGCACAACTGGAAGTCTGGGGGTTTTCCAAAAACCTCTCGAAGTTATCCGAGGTGCTTTATGTAGCTGCAGCAGCCCAGCACCCAGATGCCTGCGTACTGCCAGACATTTACCACCTGTACAAAGGTGGGTCTTCGTTCAACGACTTGAATCTGCTATCTGGCAAAAAAATCCACGTATTTCACATGAACGACTATCCGGAGATCCCGCGAGAAAAGATCAATGACGCAGATCGCGTTTACCCAGGCGATGGGATTGCACCCGTTAGCAAGATTCTCTCGACCGTCTTTGCAAGCGGATTCGATGGTGTCTTGTCCATCGAATTGTTCAATCGAACCTACTGGCAACAGGACCCTAACCTGGTGGCAGCCAAGGGACTAGAAAGCATGAAATCGGCTGTCTCGCAAGCCAAGTGATCGAAATGCCAGTGGGTTTTGTCGTCGCTGCCGACTGGTTGATTCCACTCGAGTCGGAACCCGTTCCCAATGGCTTCCTTGTCATTGCGAATGGCATCATCGAGTTTGTTGGGAACGAACTCCCGGCCAAGTATCGCTCTGCAATGCGGTTCAATCTGGATGGCTTCGCGATTTTGCCAGGGCTGGTCAACTCCCATTGCCACCTCGAGTTTAGTGATTTAGACGAGCCCATTCCTGCCGGTGATTCCTTCCCGGAATGGATTCGTCGACTTCTGGAATACCGTAAAACGCAATCCGACCATTCCGAACAAACTGCGAATGCGAGGCACCAAGCGATCACTCGTGGTATACGAGAGTCGTACGAGACGGGCGTCCGATGGATTGTCGATATGACAACTCAGCCCTGGGAAGCGGCTTGGATCCAAGATGCTGTGAGCCAAGTACTGGCCGGCATTCCGCCAGGCTTGGCACCCAACGGGCCTATCGCCATTCAACCTTGCGTGGAGCTATTGGACATCACCCAGCGTCGCCTCGAAGAGACACTTGCGTTCGCGTTAAAACAGGTAAGTGCACCGGAGTCGAAACAGCTTGGCCCAATGGGTTACGCGCCTCACGCTCCGTACACTGCTTCGCGGAAAATGACTCAGTTGGCTGCAACACGATCGCGTTTGGAACATCGATTGGTCACGATGCATCTGGCGGAATCCATGGATGAGTTGGAATGGCTTGAGAACCGAACAGGGGATTTTTCTGATCTGCTTGGCCCCATCGTTTCGGAAACGTATTTTGAGGAGCTAGGCCAGATCTCGGAACATGTCCAATTGCTGACCAATGCATGGCGAGTCACGATTGCACATGGAAATTACCTTTCACAAAATGACTTATTCGAATTAGCGACCCATTCGAAGAACATGGCGATCGTCCATTGCCCGAGAACGCATGCACATTTTGGCCATCGCCATGGAACCAATCAGATTTATCCCCTGGCGGGCAGGATGGCGTCGGGGATTCGGCACTTTTTGGGCACCGATTCTCGTGCGTCCAATCCCGACTTGAACCTATGGAGCGAAGCGCAACGCGTGCGGGCAGAGCACCCATTGCTAGCTTGTGTTGAGATACTCAAGATGATTACGACCGACGCGGCGGAGTTTCTTGGTATTGTGAACCGGTACGGTGCGGTCCGCGTGAATCAGCCATCGACGCTGACGGCGATCAGGCTGCCGACTAATTTCCAAAGCTCAAGTTCATCTACAAACATAGGTATAGTCTATGATTCCTTGCTCTCGTCCGAGACAATCTCTACCCCGTTGGAAAAGGTCCTAAATGTAGCGCGGCTGTCTCCGCCGTGATTGGGATTGCCGCGTCGTTGTGATGGCTCGCTCTGCGGATTCGTCAAACGATCAATGGACCGGATTTCTATTGCTATTTCGTTTTCGTTTTCGTTGGATCAGCATGCCTGCCACGGCAACCGTACCGCAAAGGAGCATGGAGGTGGGCTCCGGCACGGCAGTGATGGACGACATTTGACCGTAGGTTCCCAAGAGGGGATCGACGTTTGTAGCCGCACGTTGAGCGACGATCCCAGAGAACCCCGAGGCAAGTGCATTGTTGGTGCCAGTAATCGACGTTAGTAAGGCGTTGGTAGTACCGTCATAAACGCTTCCGGTTATCGTGTTCCCAAATGCGGTAAGTTCCAAAAAGTAAGAATTCGTATTCGTGAATGCAAAAGACCCTGGACTAGGGCCCAACGCCGTCAGGTTCCCTCCAATAGAAACGTTTAGGTCCAGCGACGCGTTTGCACCGTCACTTCCATATTCCATTGTCAATACATAGGCCGAAGCCGTTCCGGCGTCCAGTCTCGCAATAAGTCCAATGTTATCGTTCAAATTGTTTACCCCCCCTGGATTCATTCGTCCGCGCACGGTAACGTCGGAAAACGACTGGGCTACAAACCCAAAAACCGCTGCCGCACCACCCAATCCAACCTGCGTTGGCGCCGAAATCGTCAACTGCCCAGCTTGAGTCGAATCCGTAAAGGATGAGCCGCCAGGCAAACTGCCAAAGTTCCACGTCTGCTGACGGTTTCCACCGGCAAAGCTATCTATCCAATCCGCCCGAGCTGCCGAAATAGTCAGCAGAAAAATGCACAGAAAACTCATAGATCTCATGGCTATACCCTACCTAATTGCAGCTCTAGATGAAAAATCGTCGCGTCGAATCGCCCAAACGTCGGCATCTTTCGAGGTGCAGACTCTTTCGAGTGTAATTCCCAAAGATTCACCGGCAACGGTTTTCCTGTATTTATCGCTCTTTACCTAACCGTTAGGCCGACTTTGTGCACTAACCATCCTGCATTGCAATGAACCACTGCTCCACCTATCGTTGGAGACGGCCACTTAACCGTAGAATTGGGGCCGATAACGAGCGGCATCGACGGTCGCCCAAATATGCATGATCCAGCCCAACAGCACAAACCAGAGCAACGTGGCGGTAAAAAAGAATACGGCGGCAGCGAAAATGCGACCTTGGCACAATTGCCCTAGGCCAGGGTATATGAAGCTTGCGATAGCGGAAATGACATTTCCAGCGGAGCCTTGGCCGTTCATTTTTGGTTTTCCTCGATTCCGTTTGAAAACATGGAATGGGTTGCGTCAATTAACACGAATACCGATCAATTATTTGTTTAACAGTCAGCCGAAGGCGTACTCGATACCATTAATGTACGCCTACGGTATTGGGGTTGAACGAACAAAACCTTCATTAGGTGGAATTCGCATACTGGGATCGGATCTTGGAAATTTCTCAATTGGTTGCTGATCCGCACAAGGCTACATTACCAAGAAGAGTACAATAAGGACTCTGCCTACCCTTACCAGTAAACTAGCCCGCCTCCAATCCAAGTTCGGTTTCATGAATCAGCCTGTTTCGCCACCTGTCCATGACGAGTTACAGCAAGCCAAAAAGCTTCAGGAAACCTTTCAAAACATTCGTTATCAGATCGGCCAAGTGATCGTTGGCCAAGACAAGACCATCGAGCAGCTGCTCATCGCCATCCTGGCGGGCGGTCACTGCTTGCTCGAAGGAGTGCCCGGACTTGCCAAGACGCTCATGGTCCGTTCACTGGCACAAGCCATGGATTTGAAATTCCATCGTATTCAGTTTACGCCAGACCTGATGCCAGCCGACATCACCGGTACCGACATTATCCAACAATCGGAAACGGGCAGTCGGCAGTTGTCGTTTGCCAAGGGACCGGTTTTCACGCAAATACTTCTTGCCGACGAGATCAATCGCACCCCCCCAAAAACCCAAGCCGCACTTCTCGAAGCCATGCAGGAGCACTCGGTGACAGTCGGGGGCAAAACGTACAAGCTTTCCGAGCCTTTTTTTGTTCTTGCAACCCAAAACCCCATTGAACAAGAAGGAACGTATTCACTCCCCGAAGCACAACGCGATCGATTCCTGTTCCAAACCATCGTCGATTACCCTACGCGCGAACAAGAAGGGGAGATCATCGAACGCACGACTGGGTCCGGCGTTGGCCAAATCGTCCCGGTGGTTACCGGTCCAGAGATTATTCGATTCCAACATATTGTTCGGTTGGTGCCGCTCCCGGAGCATGTGAAGCAATTCGTGCTCGATGTCGTTCGAGCCTTAAGACCCAAAGAGTCCGATGCCTTGAAGTGGGTACCTCAGCAAGTGCAGTGGGGCCCTGGACCCAGAGCATGCCAGCAGATTGTCATGGCCAGCAAGGCTCGAGCACTTCTTTACGGCCGATTGCATGTCACGACGGAGGATGTCGAAGCGTTGGCCGCACCTGTTCTGCGCCATCGCATTGTACCTACCTTCAGCGCCCAAGCGGAAGGCATCGACGCCGATACCATTATCACACGTCTATTAAAAGAGCTTCCGAGACGGAAAGCCAATTCTCCCAAAACCGCCTCCGCGTAGATCGTGTCAACGTGAAAGCACCTTTGTTGCGTTGGTTGTCCGCACCGGATCTCTCTCGAGTGTCTCAGTTGCAATTATTGGCAAAGGGGGTTGTCGAGGGGGTAAGCGGTGGACTGCATCGATCGCACCACATCGGCTCCAGCATCGAATTCAAGGAGCATCGCCCTTACGTACCAGGTGACGAAACTCGATCGATCGATTGGAAGCTGTTTGGCAAGACCGATCGACTTTACATTCGGCAGTATGAGGACGAAACGAATTTGCGTTGCACGATTGCCATCGACCAGAGCGGCTCGATGCGTTACGCGGGCTCCCGTTGCAATGGAATCTCCAAACATGAGTTTGCCGTTCGCTTGGCTGCCTGCTTAGCGTACATGCTCGTCAATCAACAGGATGCCGTTGGATTGGCAACGTTTGATTCGAAAATTCGAACCTATATCCCGCCGCGAAGTCGGCCCAACCATTTGCAGACACTCTTCGAAGCGATGTCTGTCTCGAAACCTGGTAACGAGACCGATTTGAGCATTGTTTTGCAAAGTCTTCTCAATCATTGCAAACGCCGCGGTCTCGTGTTTCTCATTTCCGACTGCTTCGGCGACGCAGCAGCCATTGTCAAGTCGTTGGCTTTGCTGAGAAGTAACTACCAAGAGATTGTCCTCTTTCAAATCTGGGACGATGATGAAATCGATTTTCCATTTCAGACTCGTACCATGTTCCGATCGTTGGAACTGGAAAGCCACCAAGTCCTGATCGACCCAACTAGCCTGCGTGCAGCATATTTGGAAAACCTTCAATCTTTTCGCCGTGAATTGCAACAAGGTTGCATGCAAAACCGTGTGGATCTGGTCTCCGTCACCACTTCAGATTCTTATAGCGCAGTGCTCTCGAACTACATCGCTATGCGAAGGAACCGAGCATGACGCTATTGAATGGCTTGCTTGCCTTCGGTGCTGCTGCCTTTACCATTCCCTTGATCATTCATTTGCTCCACCGCAGTCGCTACCAAACGGTTGAATGGGGGGCCATGCATTTGTTGCAATCCTCTCGCAACCACAACTCGCGACGGATGCAGTGGCAACAACTCTTGCTCTTGCTGCTTCGATGTGCTTTGCCGATCCTTCTGGCGTTGGCTATGGCTCGACCGCTCTTGCAATCCTTTCTGTCGGAGGATGGTCAGTCCGCGATGTCCATGGCAATTGTGCTCGACGATTCGATGTCGATGTTTACTACCGACCAACCGGATGCGAAAGACTCGGTTAAAACACGCTTTTCGGTTGCATGCCAATCCGCCGCCGAAATCCTACAAGAACTTCCCGCTGGTAGCAATTGCATCGTCCTCCTGGGCGGGGCCAAGCCTGAAGCGTTAACAGGCCAAGTTCCAGACGAGCTGGCGTCGAAACTCAGCGAGGTCGGTAAGCGTTCCATTCCAGCGGGCGAATTCAATTGGGAAGAATCCATCCAAACTTCGCTCCAATGGCTTGCAACTAGCCAACATCCGAGAAGGCACTTGGTTCTGATATCGGATTTTCAGAAACACGAATGGACCAGTATCTTGAGCCCCCAGCCCGAGAGGAGCGACTATGGGACCATTCGGCCCGAGGTCTCTTTCTTGAGCGTTAGCCCGAACACGGAATCGACAACGCTGTCGCAACCCCTCAATCTGTCTGTCCATGCGGTTGACGTAACACCTAGCATCCTGACCGTGGAACGGCCAGCATCCATTCTGACGACATTAGGAAATCACGGCGCAACACAAAGCGACGGCGTCGTTGTCGCAGTGTTCGTAGACGATCTTGAAATAGACCGCCAAGAAGTTTTCATTGCAGCCACATCGACAACCCAAATCCGTTCCCGCTGGTCCCCTAAACAGACTGGTGATCATGTCATCCGAGTTCAGATTCTTCGAGACGATCAGCTAATCGCAGACAACCATTTTTCGACAAGTGCGATCGTTCAAGATCCGATTCCAATCCTGCTGGTCGATGGTGATCGCCGAAGCGAAATCATGCAAAGTGAAACCGATTTTTTACGTTTGGCATTTTCCCCACTTTCCTTGTTGAGCGGAGAAAAAGGCGATGTGTTTCTCTCCAAAACCATTACGCCAGAGGAACTAAGCGAATCGACTCTAAAGAAATATCGAACGGTTTGCCTCTGCAACGTCCGAGAGGTAAACGATGTCCAGCAAAAATGGTTGCATGACTATGTGGAACAAGGGAACGGTTTGATGATATTCTTGGGAGACAAAGTCCGTACCGAGCAATACCAAACTTGGCCAACGTTGTCTAACAACGGGCTACGAATCGCCAACTATGCGACACGGATGAAGGTACGGTCTGAACCAGCCGAAAGTCCCGATTCTCAGTTATCGTCTGTCGACGGTGCGTTGGGGGCCGGGGGGCGAATCCGGACGCAGCAGATCGAATTCCTCCCCCTTCGAGAAATGTCGTCGGCTAGTTTAAACTCCTTGGCTAGCGTTCGCTTTGAGTATCGTACTCCCATGGAACTGGATCCAGCAGCGCTCAAAATACCTTCCGACGCTTCGGTCGCTGTGCGTTTCGAAGACGACCAAGCTTGGGTCCTGGAATCGAGAATTGGCAAGGGAAGATGCCTATGGATCACTACCGCGTGCGACGACGACGATTCCAATTTGCCGACACGCTCGATTTACGTCCCTCTGGTTCAGAAGCTCGCAGCGTTCGTTTGCAATGCTGCACCTCCAGACACGACTGTCGTCGCTAGCGATCGTTGGATGCGAACCATCAATGCGTCTAAGTGGGATCCGGATGGCCCGACAAAACAAGTTCGGGTAACCAAGCCTGACGGACAAGTAGTCACGGTGCCATTGGCGGCTGACGGAAACATGCAATTTAATGACACACGTCTTCTAGGGCCTTATTTTGCAACGCTAGTGGGTAGCAAGCCCAACCTGTCGTCCAATGAAAGTCGGAGGAATCTGTCGCTTGAACCAATGGTCGTTTGTGCAAGGAGCCAGGATTGGCGTTCCTCGCAAGAATCGAACTTAACTTACTTAACTCCTGGTGAGATGGCGAAGCTAACCGCTAATTGCAACGCAACCAGTTCGGTAAGCGCTCGCGAGTTGCTCAACACGTTCCGTTTGAACTGGCACGGGCGCGAAGTGTGGACTTGGATTTGGACCGTGCTAGTTCTCTGCTTCCTGGCCGAAATGGGACTGGAGCAAAGCCTTTCACCGAGATTGAAGTCGAAATCCGTTCCCGACACTCGGCAGTCCGTTCGAGGGTCGATGTCATGACAGCGCTTCGATTTTCCGGATCATGGCCGTGGTGGCTCATTCTGTTAACCAGTCTCGCAGGCTCATTCTGGATTGCACGTTGGTATTGGCGTGAAACTCGCCACCTTGGCAATCCGATGCGCTGGCTACTGCCAACGCTTCGCGCTATCGCTTTCTTCCTGATCTTGTTCATGCTTTCGGGCCCAACTCTCTACCACCAACGGTTCGAAGGCGAATTGAGTCGGCTTCGGATTTTGCTCGATGTGTCCAAAAGCATGTCGACGGTCGACGATGCGACCGGAGACCAATCAAGATTGAGTCGTGCGCTGGAATGGCTTCTAGGTGGTGAATCAAAACCAAAATCGGGCCAAGGTGGTTGGCTCAATGAGTTGAAGAAACATCACCGAGTTGAATGGGTGACCTCGGGTAACGCGACCGATAAACCATTGCTTTGGGATTCGCAGGAGAATAGCCCTCTTCCAAAGGCTGAATCTGTGGTTCCCCATGGCCTCCATTCGCCGCTCGGCGAATTTCTCGTTGGGGCAATCCGCCCAACCGTTGCCTCGACACCCGAGCTAGTCGATGGTGCTGCCCAGAAGGCATTGAATTCACATGCTGAATCTTTGGCGGCGGTCGTATTGATCACCGATGGGCAGAGCAATGAGGGCATGAGTCTCTCCGATGCAGCCACACGCTACGCAATGGAAAAAGTCCCAATGTTTGCGATCGGGGTTGGAAGCCAAGCCGAGCCTGAAGATCTCGGAATCCTTCAAGTGGAGCATTCACAGCGGGTCTATCGCCCCGATCGACTTCGTGGCACGATCCTGATCAAGGAACGTATGAAGTTGGGGACGCCATACCGCGTGGAGATCAAACATCTTGAGAAAACCGTCTTCTCAAAGCTCTTGCAGTCAGCGGATCAAGGGTCGCGAAGTATTGAGTTCGACATTCCAGCCGAGCCGCTAGTGGACCGATTCAAAGAACGATTGCTAAACGGGATGGCATATTCGTCGCTGCCGATCGACCTCGATTTTTCCATTGAGTGCGAGGCAACGGAAGTTAGTCTTGATAATAACGTCCACGCCTCTTCGTTATGGGGCGTCGAGCGTAAGAATCGCGTCTTCCTACTCGATCGACGAGGTGGCTGGGAAATACGTTACATCAAGAACGCATTGGAACGAGATGTGGCGTGGGAAACTTTCGTGTCGATTGGGCGAAGCACATTCGCCCAAGAGATTTTCCCGAAATCAAGAGCGAAATTGTTCGAATTCGATTTGATCCTAGCCAGTCTCGATACGGTTCGTGAATTAAACCGGGAACAACAGACCTGGATTTCAGACTTTGTCTCCGTAAGCGGAGGTGGACTCATCCTCATCGATAGCCCACGCGAACGACCAGCTTCGACCATGGAATCGGTGCTGTCGGAATTGTTGCCCGCTCGTGCGATCGATTCGTCCAAAGAGAGCGAGGCCCAATCTATGCGAATTTCCCCAGTTGCTTTGAACCAACCTGCTTTTCAAATTTCTGCCAACGAGTTACCGAATGACCAAACATGGTCGCAATTGCCAGTACCGAAGTCTGTTCGCAGGGTGGCATTGGAGCCCGGTGCAGAAGCCATGGTGGAAATAATCGGTAAGAACCCGAACGACGAACTGCAAACGTTGATCGCCACGAAGCTGTTTGGTCAAGGCCGGGTCATCTATTTCGCAACCGACGAAACCTGGCGTTGGCGATACAACGTTGCCGACCTTTATCATCAACGTTTTTGGACTCAGATCGCCACTTGGGGAATGCGTGCCCCGTTTGCAGTCAACGATGCATTTGCGTCGCTGGACTCGGGCTCCAGAATTTATTCCACCGGTGACTCGATTACGGTACGGGCACGGCTCAAGCAGGATGACTCAAAACCTCTCGAGAATGCCGCGGTCAATGTGGTCTTGGAACGCGATGGCGAACGTCACGCCTCGATTCCACTTCTTGCGGAACCGGACGCTCGCGGTTTTTACAAGACGACTTTCGGACCAATACCCGAGGGAAACTACCTAGTGCGATTGGAGGTGGTTGGGATCCCAAACGATGCCTTAACACTTCAAACGCAATTCGTGGTTCAGCCTCCTGTCGATATGGAAATGCATACACTTGCCTGCAATGCGGCGGCCTTGCGAGCCGCTGCAGCCATGACGGGCGGCGAGTTTGCGATGTTGGAAGAAGCGGCAACCCTTTCTGAAAAACTAAAGCCGTTTCGAACCGGAAAAATGGTCGAATCCCAAACGCTTTTGTGGCAAAGCTATCCGTGGTTTGCGACAATTGTCGGACTATTAGCTATCGAGTGGTATCTCAGGAAACGTGTAGGACTAATCTGATGAGTCAGTCTCTTTCAACAACCTCTCCATCTGCTATTTCTAACCCGACGCCGAGCGAAACAGTCGCCCGATTCCTTGCAAGTTTTAACAATCGGCAAACTCGATTGCAAACGATTCGAGGATGCGCGATCGCCATCATCGTGTTGTTGTGCGGCGTTTGCCTGATAGTGGCAACAGATTGGTTGTTCCATCTGCCCGAAATTGGGCGGTGGTTGCTGACCTGTTCCGCTTATGCAATCGCATTCGTTTCTGCTTGGCGGTTTGGGCTCAGTCAAGTCTTCTATCAGCCGAGCTTAGAAAATGTAGCATGGTCGATTGAGCAATCGAATCCCAATTTTCGGGAGAGCCTTCTGGCAACGGTGGAATTGCGGCGACCCGACGGAACAACTCGATCGGGCTCGCCAATCTTTGTTGCTGCGCTAGAACACAACGTTGCACAGGAGTTGCGTAGCTTGGAGATCAGCTCTCTTTTGCCATGGAGAACACTTTCAAAAAACCTTGTTGCATTGATTGCGGTGCTCGGCGGCGTCGTGGCGGCTTGCGGCATACCCGATGCAAAGCTTTCGGAGAGGTTGGCGCGTGCCATGATCCCGTTTGTCTCTTTCGAACGCCCTTCCAGTATTCAAATTACGATTATTGACCCGAGCCCCGATTCTCTTTCCGTTCCGTCCGATCAAATCATTCCATTTGTCGTTCAAATCAAAGGCGGATCACCGACGGAAGCAACGTTGGAACTGATAGAGTCAGACGGTACCCAGAGCAGAATCGACGAATCAAAAGGTAGTCAAAATAGTCGAAGGTCGCTGAAGATGAATTGCGTCGGCGATTCCCCGCTGTTGTTTTCGATCAACGCTCCTATTTCCGATCTGCCTACAAGATTTCGAATTATCGCGGGGGATGCAGAAACTCTTTTTCGAACGATCCAGCCGATTGCCCGCCCGAAAGTCCTTGCCTTCCACAGCGAGATCGAACCACCAGCATACACGCGCGACGCCAAAGAATTCGCCTCCACTGCACGCGGTGATCTTCGAGTGCTCAAAGGAAGTCGCGTCAAACTGAACATCGATGTCAATCAAGCTCTGTCCCATGCACTCATTGCGATGGAGTTTCCCGCCTCCGGAAGAACAGAAACCATCGCCTTGCAGCAGGTTCAATCGATTGGATCAATACCGCTGGCGTCCAATGCGATTCAGCGTTTTACCGC
>JBBRJI010000020.1:0-18013 GCA_038219625.1 Pirellulales bacterium
ATGACCGCCTTCGCGTGCTCGACTTTTTGCACTCGCATTCTGTTTTTTCTCATTCCCTTTGAAATAGCCAATCAGTTTCCCTACGATCCGCTATTTCTCGGGATGCTAGGTCTGGTACAGGCAATACCGGCATTGAGCTTGGCGGTGGTGGGTGGCCATTTCGCGGATCGCTTCAATCGTAGAAACCTATTGCTGTGCACGATCACAGTTCAAATCCTATGCGCGTTTGGACTGTTGCTGGCGGAACGCTATGCGGGAGGCTGGTTTCTTGGCTCGGTTTACACCATCATGTTCTTTCTAGGCGTAGCACGCGGCTTTGCCGAACCAGCTTTGCCAAGTCTTGAGGCACAGTTAGTGCCAAACTCTGCGGCCATGAGCGCTGCGACCTGGGGAACTCTGGTATGGCACGCTTGTGCAGTTGTGGCTCCAGTCTTGGCCGGAATCTTGGTGGCTATGGTTGGTATGTCAGCGACCTTTGCGACCAGCATGGTTTTCGGAGTTATGGCTTGGCTGTTGCTGTTGCGAATTCAATCCAAACCGATACGGCTGCATCCTTCGCACGATGAACCGATCCTTCAGAGCTTGACGGCAGGATGGCGGTTTGTCGCGAAGAAGCAAATCCTATGGACCGCGATGGCGCTCGATCTGTTTGCAGTTCTGTTTGGCGGTGCAGTCGCTATGTTGCCCTTGTTCGCACGCCACGTGCTGCATGTCGATGCGGTATGGCTTGGTTTTCTGAATGCAGCCCCGTATCTCGGTGCATTGGTAACGGCCTTTCTGTGCATTAAGTATCCGCCCAAGGCGAAGGCCGGGGTGAAACTCCTAACGAGTGTTTTCGGGTTCGGCATTAGCATGATCGTATTTGCTCTTTCGACCAGCCTTGCACTGTCGATGTTTGCGCTCTTTATCGCTGGCATGCTTGACGGTCTGAGCGTTGTGATACGCAAAGCAATTTTGCGTTTGTATTCTCCCGATCATATGCGGGGCCGAGTTGCTGCGGTCAGTTCGATTTTCGTGGGGGCTTCCAATGAGCTAGGTGAGTTAGAAAGCGGTTTGGCAGCGCACTATCTCGGTTTGGTACGCAGTGTCTGGATGGGCGGAATAGCAACGCTGGCGATCGTATCGGGAGTAACCGTGGTAGGCAGGGAGCTGAGGGAGTTCGATATGGAGAAAGAAGTTTGAAGTTTGAAGCGTAGCCAACACGCCTCCACCGACCCTGGGACTTGTCGATTTAGTAACCCGACACGTGAGTGAGGGACGAAATGCGTCCACTCGCTCACGCTTCGGGTTTCCAAAGTTGCCCTATTTCGGCGAAACCTATTAAATCAACAGCCCGCCCGCGTCGGTGGAAGCAACGTCTCACCGAAATCCAATGTCAAGCAATCATCGTGAGCGCCGCACCCCCATGCGATTCTCGATCCTATTTTACCTTGCGGACATTCTTGATAATGATCATCGACCGGTCAGGACCATCCTTCTGATCTCGATCCAGGCATGGCAGTGTTCGAGCCAGGTATCCAGCGATATCGCTGGCCCTCTCGTCCCACATGTCCTTGACGATGTGCAACATGGAGTTTTGGTCGAGCGTTGAGTAGTTGACGGCCCTCTGTCCCTTCTTTTTTTGCTGCGGTACTTGCTGGCTGTTGGTCTGGTCCAATACGTTAGAAGTGAACGATAAGAGGATTTCGCCTGGCTGCAAGCAGAATCGATTGCTGTTGAAAACGGTATCCGGTTGAGCCGCCACGCGAGGTCCCAGCGAACCGATGGGTCGGAATCCACGATGCGAAATCACAAAGGACTGAATATCTCCTGCACTACAAATGGAACCATAGCCGGTTATGGGATTGATTTGAATGAGCCCCATCGACGCTGTCCAGTCCGCGTCTCGCATTCCCCCAAGCGTGTCGGTGATGGTCCGCATGATCGACATCGGATTGTTGTTGCTTTTCCATAAGGTGCGTACGATCGATTGGATACTGGTTGCGACAATGGCCCCTTCGGGGCCTGATTGGATGGCATTTCCAAGCGAAATTGTCATCATCTCTTGTTGGTTTACATCCCAGTGATGAAAACCTCCGCCGATCGTTCCGTTTTGAAATGTCCAGCCGTTGACGTCGAAGTCTTCATGCAAAACCTGATTGTCTGGCAACATGCTTGCTTGAATGAGACTGGCAGTATCGATTTGCTTTTGCACAGCACGCGACTGGTGGACTTCTTGCCCCAAGAGCGACTGCTCGATCTCACACATCACACGTCCGGCCGCTAAGTTGGCTACCTCCACTTCCGTAGCACTGTACGAACGCGGTTGTTCGGACCAGAACCACATGGTGCCATGTGGCATCGTTGTTGAGCCCACCGGGACGACCAGTGCAGCCGAAAACTTTTCAGGACTTGGCCAATCTGGCATCATCTCAATGTCGCTGAGCAAAACAGCATTGCCCAAGAGTGCCTCCAAATCGGCCAAAGATCCTCGCAATTCGCGAGGCGGAGCGGACAATCTCGTTTTGGGCAGGCCAATACAAGCACGCATCTTCAAACTGGACGTTTCATCGTCCAGCAGATATAGGGCTCCCGCAACCGCCCCTACCGATCTGGCGACGCTATCCAATATGGATTCCAGACGATCGGCTGTCTCTCGCCCACGATCGCTGTAGCTAGTGACGCCCATTGCAGTGGCTAGTTCAGCTTCCTGGTTTCTAACGGTTGCCTCGGCCAACTCCAACCTCGCCACTAAGCGTTCAATAGAAGCCAACAGATTCTGAGCCCGATCCATGGGTACAAACGAGCACTCATGCGATTCCGAAGAGTCCAGAACTCCGTCCTGCACCATGGTTTCAATCAGGCGCCAACGATTGCTGATTTCGCTTTGATTCGACAAATGGTGGCCAGGTATTTTGTTTTTAGAATCTGGCTGACGCGACCGTTCGCTAACGGACCAATGGGTTGCTTCCGTGAACGAACGCAGGACGTCTTGAATCTCCTCTCTCGGAGTGCCCGATGGATTGCTGGCGAGAGTCAGATCGCTCGACGGAGCATTGGAGTTGGAATCTTCGAGGTGAAGACGAAGATGCGATGGGTACCGGCGTTTCACGTTGGCTAGCTTCTAGGATTTGAGACAGTCGGATTGTGGTAGACAAGACCATGCACTTTGGAGTCGGTTTCGCGTTGGAGTGCGCATATGCCGAGATGCTTGGCCGAAAGCTCCTATCGAACTCTATTACCATGGCAGTTCATGTTAAACCTTTCCGGTTGGCAAAACTCGGATAGGGAGGTAGCCTTGCTCGGCATATCCGGTCCTAACGATTTGTCCAAGAATACGATTGTGTGCCGCGCCGACTTCACTCTTTACGAATTCGCATAAATCGTATCGTTCGGCGTTAAAGTCAGAACAGTAGTTGTCCACGGAAAGCAATATGTCTCGTTGATTCGACAGCATTCTCTCGCCGATACTCTGGTCGTGGCGTGAGTTTAGGCGAATAGTCTAAGATCGCGACACAGCCCACTTGTTTAGACCCAACCCTGTTGCACTGGATGCAACCTAAACGAAGAAAAGGAGTCTCCAATGCTGGTACTCTCGCGACATCGAGACGAAAGCATCATGATCGGCGATGACATAGTTATCACGATTGTGGACATTCGTGGGGATAAAGTGCGGCTTGGTATCGAAGCCCCAAACGATATTCCTGTTCATCGACAAGAAGTCTATGAGGCGATCAAACGTGAAAATCGCAAAGCGAATCACATCCAACCGGCTGAACTCAATGGCCTCAAGGATGATCGTCCGTAGATGAATCGCTGCCTAAGCACATGCCCGTGAGGGTGCTTGCCAAAGCGTTGAACCTATCGTTCCCAATACTGAGTACAAAGACTCAGGTCTGATACGCGACAAGCCTCGAATTGGCTCGGTGAATGCTTTGGCAATCACTACCAATTCGAGGCTTGTCACTTTTTACGCCACCAAAGATCGCGATCCAAACCTAGCTTCAATGCAGATCCTTCGATCTGTTTGGCAAATCGCAAAGCGTCAATATAGTAGCCGGCGGTAGCAGCTACTCCCCCCAAAACATTCTCTTGCCAATATCCGTTCAATCGGGCCATCAATTCTTCCCTGGTCCATTTGGCAACGATCGACGCGGCAGCAGATGGGAAAATGGAGTCTCCATCGACCTTGAACTGGATTTGCATCGCATGCCCATCCCATTTCGCGGCATAACGACTACACCCTCGGCTCTCGATCTCAATGCCAAACCATTCCTCATCGAACATATAGGTTAGTATGGCTTGGTAGCGATTCCGACCACCATGCTTGTCGCAATAGACTTCAACGGCTTCGCCCTTCGTCGCAAACTCAGATACTACCTGTTTGACCAGCGCCAGGGATGCCTCGCTCAGTAGAGTCGACTTGTTGCCGGTTCGATCCACTTGCTGATTGAATTCGATTTCATCTACTACTCGCATTCGAACACCGACCACCGCGATCGAATGCGCCGTTAGCTTTTCGATGGCAGCTCGAAAGTAGGCTGGCTGATCCTGGATCGTCCTATCAAGCATTTCGGTGGAGCTCGATGGACGCCAGACATACCAAGGAATTTTCAACAGCCGCTCCCAATCTTGCCTTGCAAAGGACGCGAGACGTGAATCCCAGTCCAACGGAATCGTGCCATCGATTGCGAAACACTGGAATCGTGCCCCTAGAAGAAGTCCTTCGACAGCTAATGATTCTCGGTGAATTTTTTTGGAGTCACCGATTGGAACATGCGTGGAGGTCGGTTTCATCGGCTTGGCCAAAAACTCGGGTTCTAGGAGTTGTGACATTTCGCAAGCAATGAAAGAAATGGGAACACGCCATGCCGTTGCGCAAATCGTGAGCGGGCCCATGCTTGGACCATAACCCGCCTCGTCGACGCCCACCAACAGTTTTGTTCCCGTCATCAAAAACTCTTCCGGGTTTCCGCTGGTTTCTTTTCCCCGACTTTGTCGGCTTTGGGTTTATCACCTTGAAAGAACTTAAAAGGTAAATTGAACAAATCGAGATCCATCGTGGGCAATGCTCCACCATTCGATTTCTCGGCAGCTAATTCTTCCGCACTTACCGGAATAGGCTCGATATCGATCGTCCCGACAACAATGAGACGTTCCGGCAATTGGGTTAAGTGCAATTGAGCTCCCCGAAACCATTGAAGCCATGGTGCTTGATACTCAGCAGGCGGCAGGGATTTTGTGGAATCGAAGCCTAAGGCCAAGGGCTTCTCTTTCATCATGCCGACCTGCTTGGGCCAAGCTGTGCTTTCCCACATGGCTTTCCGAGTATTGGAATCGGACGGTTCGAGAACGTATTTACCACCAAGAGAACACTGCAATTTCGCATCGAGTAGTACTTCGGCAGAATCAAGTGCATCTTGTGGCTCGACCTTGAGTTGCTGCTGGAGAGAATCGAGCAACATCAAGTTCCCGCGAGTAGCTTGGGCAGCGCGTCGAAACCAAAATGTGTTGAACCACGCCGACAGCTTGCTCTTTTCTAAGTCACCGATCTTTATTCTGCCCTGTGCGAAATCCTCTGCTGGAATCGGACGTAGATAGAGAGTACAGTTATCCAATATCGAACGATCGTACGAGAGTACACTGAAGCCCCCCATCTGCCAGCGCCATACTCCTATGATCAATTTCGAAAAGCCGAGCGCGTCCGGCGGTCCGCCCCCCAATCCTAAAGGCAACCGATCCAGGTAACCAGGCCGTGGCCATCCACCTAGATACGCTGGCAGAGACTGCAACGTTCGAAGCGTCGCTAAGAGTCCTTTGGTTTCACCAGGGACCGGAGGGACCATGTCCTTCAGTCCAGCAAACATCACATGATCCGGAGAATAGGCTCGGCTCGTGCTCTGGCCAGCAAGATGCGCTTGGCAATTGATGACGTCATCGGGAGGAAGTTGGATCTGAGTTCGTACGGGAGGCGCAAGCATACTTGTGAGCCAACCGTACTTTTCCCTACCCAGTGGCGCGATGTACGCTTCGATTGCAAGCCGCTCTACCCGTTCGTTTGGATCTCTTGCAAAACGACGGACGCCAACCATCAACGGATCCGTTTGTTGCCATTGGCTCGCATAAAAAGAAGCTTGATCGAGATACGATTGAGCTTCTTCCACAGAGCAGTCGGAAAATTCCACATCGGCAATCGGCAAGAAACTACCGCGTTTCCCCCTTAAAGAATCATGCCATGTGCCTGAAAAGGCCAGCGTCTGCGAGCCATCAACGCGGGATTGGAAGGATGGCGGCAAGTAACCGTCAGTAACTAGCCGCTCAATACTTGGCGTGGATTGCTTGACTCCTGTTTCGGCGGCTGATGTCAGGCTCGCAAGTTCAGCGATCTCGATGGCCGCTATGGCTTTGAGTCGCCGTCGCAGTTCGATCTGATACTGGGGCGATACGAGATTTCGAAAAAACTCGGAGGAGAGGTAGACGAAAACGTCGTATTTGTTTTCGAGTGGCATCATCAAGCGAGCGAATCGGAACGCTTTTGAATCCCCCAGCGATGGCTGGCCCCCGCTTACGTCAAGAAACCGCTCGACAAGTTTTCTACTGGTCGTCACAAAGACATACGAACCGCGATCCACCATGAACGATCGAACTTGGTTGTCCGGCGTACTCAATAGGGAAACTTTCTCTCCTCCTACTTCAACGACTTCCAATTTGCATCCAATGTCTGCTAACCGTTTGACCGCTGCTGTCCTCTCGGAATTTAGAGAGGATTTCAACAACGCGACGTTCTTGGCTTCGAAAATGACACCCAGGGATGGTCCTTCTTGCAAATAGAGATCCTGCCCGACTATGGCCATATCCCCAATAATCGAGTCGCCAAAAAGTTTGGCGATGGCGGTTGTTTTGGTATTTAGCATTCGCTCCATACGCTTATTCGTGTCGTAATTGAAACCACGAAGCACGGCCATTTGAGCTAGATCGCCCCCTCGCGTTTGACTCAGCGATTGAAACCAAAGGTAATTGGAGAACCCTGCAAACCGAAGATAATAGCATTCTGGAGGCACAACTTTCGAGATCGGCTCGACCACCAAATTCTCGGGTGTGTAGGGAACTGCTGCATCAATCCACCTCGGTGGCTCCGGAATTGGAACGAGCTTTAGGCTCATTGGCGGAGGCTTGCGCATGGACTCCTGAAATAGCTCCGCTCTCAATTCCGCAACGCCAGCTACCAACGCGATGGTAGGTAAGGGATCGGACTGTCTCCGCTTGGATGCACTCTTCTTCACGATTTCCGGCAGTTCGAATCCATATCGGTACGCGAGCATATGGGTCAAATAGCTTTCCACGATTGCAGGGTAGTCGCTTCGCTCTAATTGACGCTTGGCCTGTTGCACATAACCATCCCACCAAGAACGCGCTAACACTTGGAATTGGGGCGCCTGAGACAGCTTTTGAGGACCTTGCTTGTTATGGACTGCACCTTTAACTGGCTCTGGTAGCTTGATTGGTCTGACCTCAATCGTCGTCTCAAAGTCGCCCGACAAATGTACTTGAAACGGCTCGTTCCCTCGAAACAGAAACTGGACTCGAACTAATTCATTCGGATCAATCTGTTCTCTCGCATTCTGAATGGCACCCCGAATTCGACCGATCAGCGCTCCATTCCCCAAACGCAATCGTTCCCCCGATTGTGCCGAATGCACTTCGGGGGGTTCGCTGGTCAGGAAATCGATGGCCGGAAACATGATTCGATCGCTAGGATCCGATACGACGATTCGCAAAGTTGTGGTCGGCTCCAACTGTCCCGCCGGAATATACAGACGAGCCACGCCGTAGGGTTCGCCAGCGATAGCTTCTACACTGCCGGGTATTGATTGAGCTATCAATGACGCTGAGGGCAATAGAAAAAGACAAAGGAAAGCGAAATTTGAACGTAAACACAGATTGCGTTGCGGTCGGACAAAAATCATCGAGCCACTCGATTCCTCTGGCGAGAGAGTATGAGGTTGCGTTACTTTTACTCTCCTGCATTGTCGCGATCTGGCTGGCATGGACAAGGAGTTAAGTCAAACGCAATTAGCGGAGCGTCATGTCACAACTTGGCGTAGCTGATTTCGGGAGATCTGTGTTTTCTAAAGAATTCTTGCTTTCTAAGGAATTCTTCCGAAGTCAGCAGAGCGTAGTGACGGAACGTCGCTAGGCAATTTTATAAAACGCCCCGAATGGGGCAGCCACAACCTAGCCCAGGGCAGAGCCTAGGGACGGAACGTCGCTAGCCGCCGCCCTGGGTAACCGCATACCGTCCATTCATTGCCCTGAAGTGGCAAAAGTGGCAAAAGTGGCTAAAATCGCTGACTTCGACTAAGATGCGTCGCAACGCGGCAAACGCTTGCATTCGAACTCATTCGCAAAATTCCGTGCATCCCTAATCCCTCAACCCTCAACCCTAATCCCTCAACCCTCAACCCTCAACCATTAGTACCTCCACTATCATCCGAACCAAAACCCAGCTTATTCCTAAGGCACCGGTCATTGGCTTGTTTTCACTGGTCTGCCTCGTCATTGGCAACATGATTGGCGTTGGCGTTTACGTTGGAAGTTATTATTCCCTGCTATCGCTCAAAGATGCTCGATTGGTTTTGCTGGTATGGTTGATTGGGGGATTGCATGCGATTTGCGGTGCGATCGCTTACGGAGCTATTGCCAATAGATTGCCAGTGTCGGGTGGTGAGTATTCGTATTTAACGCGATGCGTGCACCCAGCCATTGGCTTTGTTGCCGGTTGGATATCGATCATCGCCGGCTTTACGGCTCCCATCGCGGCACCGGCTTTGCTAATTGGGGAATACGTCGGAGGAACCGACTCGACGACTCTCTCCGTCAAGCTTATTGCCACCGCAAGCATCGTGTTTGTTGCCATCTTGCATGGCTGCCATCTAAGAATCGGGGCTTGGTTAAACAATGCGGTGATCGCCGTGAAGTTCATCTGCTTCGGCGTATTTTTATTCGTCGGCCTGCCGTTTGTCTTGCAAGGGACAAACACCGGATTGCTTGTCGATGCCGCCAGTGCGACCAACGAATCCGAGTCCCTCGGCGTGAGACTCATGGAGCCGTCGACTTTGGTTCAAATGATTGTATCCCTATTCTATATTTCCCTCGCTTACACGGGATTCAATGCGAGTATTTATCTGGCAGGAGAAATCGAAGGGCCAAACACCATTCAAAAGAATGGACGGAAACTAGTAAGCCGTTCCATGCTGATGGCGAGTGTGTTGGTTGTGGTGCTCTATCTAGTACTGAACTACGTATTCTTGTTTGGAATGAGCCCCGAACGCATTGCGCAATCGGGAGAAAGCTATGTAGCGGCAGTTGCTCAGAACATTGGCGGCGATTGGCTATCCGGCATGATTCGAACCGCCATCGTACTTTCAGCAGCGACCAGTATTTTGGCGATGATGGCCATCGGTCCCATGGTGTACGCACAAATGGCCGAAGATGGCCGACTGCCACAATTCTTTCGCATATCGGACCAAGTTCCCAGGACCGCGATCATTGTGCAAGGGCTTTTGAGCATCGTGGTGGTTTGGGTTTCTCAAATCAAGGACATCGTGACGTACCTTGGACTGACTTTGACGGCCTGTGGTGCATTGGCAGTCTCAAGCGTGTGGATTGCGCGCCGATTCATGGCTGAGCAATCTCCGGTCAAATGGTACGAGCACGGAGCCGCGTTGATCTATGTTGGCGTCGCCGTTTTGCTGTTGCTCGTCGCTGGTTCACTGGAACGGTATCGCAATCAGTTTTATCTCTGCATCGGCACGTTTGCTTTGGGGCTATTGATTTACGGGATCAACTATCTTCGGAAAAAGTAGGACTCGTTTAGCCCCGCCTCGCTTAGGGCCACTCGATCAATAACTGTCCGATTTGTCCGTGGCGGAAGTCGCGTCGTCCTATGGCTTGTTGAAATCTCCGTAAACGAACAGCAGCCAACCGGTATACTCATCAATCCAGAGTAGACATGCCAAGTCCACGAAGATTGAACTTGTTGTCCCTGCTTAGACCTAGGACACTTCTGCGTGTTCTCAATGGCGGACCCTCCTTTGTTCAAGATTTCTTTCGATTAAAGCAGCAACGGGGCACGGACAAGACATTTTCATTTGGTCTTCATGGCATGCCATCGAACACTTTGGTTTGGCAAGATACGGAGATCCGATCGATTACTATGGCTACAAGAAAGCCATAGCTAATATTACGCATGTGCTTCAAAGCAACGGCACATTTTATTTTTCAATTCCCATTGGTCCTCAACGGATCGAATTCAATGCCCATCGAGTCTTCTCGGTTGGTTACTTGTCAACGATGCAGGCGATCTCTTCGAGGATGTTAAGCTAATCCCTATCGATGTAGCGGCGAATTTTGGTTGCAACTACGGATGCGGAATATTTGAATTGGTGAAGCGGTAAGAGTTTGTGGTTTTGCAGAGGGTTGCCTTATTGTCGCCTTTCGCTCTGCGAAAGGGCGTCAAGGAGGCGCACTTTCGCGGAGCGAAAGGCGACTTTGGACGCACTACCGTACGCCTTCTCGCTGCATGACGAGCGTTCGATCGAGGGATTTTCCTACGAAGAAAAGTGCAGGAGCGAAGAGCCCTCGATCCAGCGGCAAACGAATTCGGACGCTCACTTCCGGTGTGGAATTCTGGATGTTCCTCGGGGACACATCGATGGTTGCTCCGGAAACGCCTATTCGGTTCAGCACACTTCTCGCCTTGTTCTGAATTTCACTTTCCGTTGCACCGGGAACAATTCCATGCCTAGCGCCTTCGTACAGTGCATTCTCAACGGAGTGGCGAATCATGGAGACGCGACAAAACTCGAGAGCCGCAAAGAAGAAAAAGAATGCAAGTCCGGAAGTAATCGCCATTTCCACCATGGCAGCTCCTCGTCGACTTCGGGCGAAACGGCCTTTCGCATCGGAAGGGTGTTGCGTGAATAACATTGGCTTACTCCGTAATAATCGTACTGAGGGTCAACGCGATTTCGGTAAACACTTGCCGAAGTTGTGCACCGTTGTCTGCGTGAAAATACCTTCCATTACCGATGGTTGCCACTTGTCGCATGGCTGCTCTGTCTGCATCACTGCCGAACGTGATTGCGTGGATGGTTATGCCCAGTGCAGCTTGCTCTGCGGCAGCCAATCGTGCTGGTCTACCTCGATTCTGCAATCCGTCTGTTAATACAATCATGGTTCGCTCTACAAAGTCTCGCGATCGTCCTCGCGCCATGACTTTTCCACCCGCGTCGATTCCGCCCGAGATATTCGTAAAACCTGCAACCGGCATAGCTGCCATGGCATTATTGATCAACGTTAAGTTTTCGGTGAGTCGAACATCTTCTGTTTCTGTGGTGGAATAGGATGCCAACCCAACTCGCTCCTCCACTGGACTACTATCCAAGATCTGCGTAAAGATCCCGATCGCCGATCGCAAATCATTGAACTTATTGAAGTCCAACATCGATCCGGAGCGGTCAACGACCAATACGATATCTCTTTGGATAAAAGTCGCCGTGCTGAATTCCTCGGGTTGGAAACCTTGCACGCCAAAGATGCGACCGAAGAAGAGTTGTACGTTGCCCGAGAGTGAACTATTCGTTCGTTGGCCGTTGACTCGAACACTATTGGCTGGACTGCCACCTGGAGTGAATTCGAATCGCCCGGAGTTTCCCACCTGAGATCGTCCAAACACCAAATCACTATCCTTCAGTTCAAGCCCTTGGTTCGCAACCTTATTCTCGCGGGCAATCTCTTTTCCGCGAGCAATGGCAGCATTGACGTCCTGCGTTCTCGCAAGTGTTTCAGCAGCGGCTTTGGCACCCGCGTCGGTTGCCGATCGTAGTTCGGACTTTACCAAGTTCATGTAGGCAATATCGACAGAGAAAGCCACGGTAACCAAAAAGGCAAAGATCATCACACAAATCAGAACAAGCATCGCACCTTGTCGCTGACGTGAGCGTTTGCGAGTCTTGATGAAGGCGGTTTGAAAGGAACCGATTTTTGAAATGGTTTTCGTGTTCGTCATGGTATTGATTTGTCTCTTGTCAGAAACCGAATTATTCCTTGACCATTACGGTTCGAACGGTGGTGATTCGGTCGGCAATTATATTTCCAAAGAATGGGCTATTGATTTTGTAGGAAGCACTCACTTCGACCACAACAGAAGAGCCCCGGGGAGCAGACTGGACGTCGGCCGGAGTAAATCGGATCGTTGAGCCGCGTATTTGCCTTGCCGTTAAAACATCTTGAGCACGTTTGGTAGCGTTGACTGTGGTTGCACCGATTCGGATCGCTTCTCGAATGCCTTCGTAGGCGCTTGTCGTGAGTGCCTGCCTTACAAATATGGCGCTTGTGGCCTCCATGCTGCCTAGAATCAAAATCATGATGACGGGCATGCAAACGGCAAACTCAACCAGCGCTGCACCACGCCTTGCATTCTGACTATTACATCGATGCTTTTTCACGGACGACACGATGATCTCCTAGCAAACGCAGACATGAAATTAAAGCTTCTCGCTGACGGAAGTCGAGTCCACAGAAAGTTTCTTCGCAAAAGCTCGATTCAAATCGATAGCTAACGACTTCCAAAAGTCTCCCTGTCGAAACTCAATGGCCGTCGGTGCATGCCCGTCAGCGATTTGTGCGAGAGTTCGCCGTACGCGAACGATTGGACCTGCAAATCGATTCGAAAGCTTCATAGCGTCCAAGATAAAGACGGGGGCCAATGCAAATGACACCAGCAGGAATGGAACGACACGCTGCCAAGTTAACGCAAATGTCTCTGACCAAGGCTCGGTCGGAGTATCCATTAATTTGGTCCAGAGCGCGATCGCCACAACATTGGCAACCATGAACAATATCCAATGTGCGCTTAGTCGTCGAAGAAGACTCGATTGCACTTCTCGGTCGACATATTTCTGAAGCCGTCGCTTTGCCATTTTGGAACTCAAAAATCAGTTGGTGAAGTTACTGCGAAACCGTGACTCGCAGTTTACTAATGAAACCTAGGTCGAGAATTTTCCTTGGCAAATTATTTTTCTTACTTTTTGCGTAGAACGCGACTGCGTCTGCATACAGCCTAATAATGAAGTGACCGTACGAGTACGAATGACGCCTTAGAACCGTTCGATAAATAAGTGTCCGATTTGACTGTAGCGAGAGTCGTCAAGTCTTTCGGATCTATGGCCAGCCGAAACTCTTGACGAGTTTCGCTACGAAAATAATTGATCGAACAGTCCTTAACGATTTGCGGAGTGTTGAGGCCCGCGGCCCGATCGAAACGTTGCCCAGGGGACCAGGCTACAGGTAGATTTTTTGGTTGCGAACCAAGCAATTAACGTAATCGCAATGCCGACACTGAGCGTACACCAAGCACTGGAATACGAAAGTTGTCCATCGTTGGACTCGAGGGCCCAAGACAACATCGAAGGAACACTTGAACCACGACTGGAATGGGCTGCGAGGAGCATCGAAATGCAGTTATGAACGCAATGGAATACGATCGTGCAAGCGACACCGCCTGTCCGAAATGCGAGCCATCCAAGCAGCATGCCAATCACCGATGCGGTAATCGTTTGTTGCAGGACGCCATGGGACAGACCAAACAATACTGAAGTTAATAATATCGCACGTACGTGCCCACCGTCCCTCTGAAGTCCGGAGAACAGGAAACCCCGAAAAACCAGTTCCTCGCACACGGCGGGAATGAGAGCCAGTACCAACAGAACACCCCAAATCGGGGCGTTTGCTATAATCGAATCAAACTGCATGAGCATTTCAATCGTCTGGTCCCCAAGTTTGTATTCGGCTCCAACCAAGGACGCAAATGCTGCGTAAGTTGGGTGCAAACTGATGGCGAGCAATGCTGCCAATATCATCTCCATGAAACCTGTTCGATTCAATCTGAGAGACTTCCGGACCGAGCGGGTCAACATTGTCGCCATGATCAACGCCGGCGCGAGGATCATGCCGATCTGAATGACAATGGTCGATTGAACGACGGAAGTCCAACTCAATGGCATTCCGCCCAAGGACAGCCTACCAAAGAACAAGCACACTAAAATGAGCAGACCGCAGAGCAAGGATTCGTTTGGAGTTGGGGTATCCTCACGTTGTCGCCATACATTTCGAATCCATTGCGACATGGAGGAGCGCTCGCTGTCTCGAAACATTACGTTCTCACTCTCGAATTGCCGTACTGCCCAACGAACCGCGAGCAAACAACACAGAACAGTGACGGTTGCCACGGTGGGAAAGTGGAGTAGTGCGTGCATGTACTCTCCATCCATCAACGCCCGCGACATCAGTACCGCACCCGTAATGGGAACAATGCTTGTACCGGGAGACAGTAGCACGCCTGGAATCATTGGAAGCATAACGAGAGGCATGCCGACCAGGAGCAGCGGCATCAAGTAGTATTGTCCCTCTTTCGTGCTGCGAGCAAGGCATGCCACGGCCAGGGCCAATGCGCTAAACATCGCTGAAATAGGGATAACCAATAGAATCAACCACCCCATCGAATGTAGCGGCAATGGTCCCATGGCCGCCACCATATCGCTGGCACCTAGTCCGGCGAATCTTGACATAACGATCGAAGCTGTCGTGTGCATACTCGCTAGGTTCAATAGCGCCGTACCAATGCTGAAACACATGACCGTTAGGAGTTTTCCCCAAACGATCTCTTTTCTTCGAGCAGGACTACAGAGAAGCGTTTCGAGCGTTCCGCGTTCTTTTTCGCCTGCGCACAAATCGATAGCCGGGTAGAAAGCACCTGTAAGTGCCCAGACCAGCATGACGAAGGGTAGAATTTTGGACCAGACAATTGCACGTTTCATTTCCGCGTTCGAAACATCTAACTGTTCTACGCGAGGTGGATCCATGATGGCGGCTCCTAATTCGGAGACCTTCAAATGAATTCGCAGCCAGTTCGAGTGCCAGTCGTTCATTCGTTCATTGAGGAACTGGACCGCCAACTGGGAACGTTCCCATCGTTGATTGCTGAGCACAACCAGCGAATCCTGGGAGATCGATTCATTGAAACTCGATGGAACCCAAAGGACAACATCCGATTCCAGTTCCCTTAAGAGTTTTTCAGCCGCCACAGGGGCGCTGCTTTTGTGCATCGCTTTGGCTGCTGTCCCAATATTGCTGGAAGCTACTGCATTGCTGGAAGCCACTGCATTGCTGGAAGCTACTGCATGACTGGAAGCCACTGCGGGCAATTCCGATTGTTCAAAGGCTCGAATCAAGTCATGGTCTGCCGACAGCTTCTTCCAATGGATTTTGTCGTTGGCAACTTCCGTAATGAGCGGAAAGTTCTTTGGCCAGTTTTCATAGCCGACAATACCAACGGTAACATGCTGTTCCCGATGGAATTGTGCAACTTGCATCATGACCATCCCCATCAAGGGATATAGCAGGAGTGGCAGGATACAGATCGTGAACATGGTGCGCCGGTCGCGCAACTGGTCTCGAACTTCTCTGTGAAAAATAAGTTTTACGTGTGACCAATTCATGCTGACCCCACCTTCAAAGAGTTTGCAATGGTTCCACTGAGTGGAGTCACTCCCAAGCCGGTTTTTGGTCGCGGCTCGTTGTCACCGAGCATGAGCAGTTGAAAGAACAATTCTTCGAAGTCTTTCTGTTGGTGTCGTTCGGCTAGATCTTCGAGTGTACCTGAGTCTACAACCCTCCCTTTGTAAATGATGGCGACCCGATCGCATAAACGTTCCACTTCTCGCATAATGTGGGTGGAGTAGATTATGCATTTGCCCTGATCTCGCAGATCCATCACGATGGATTGGAGCGCTCTAGCCACCATAACATCGAGCCCCAGCGACGCTTCATCGAAGATGAGGACGGGTGGATCGTGTATCAAGGCTCTTGCGATCGAGGTCTTTTGTTTCATCCCGGTTGACATTTTTGCGCCCGGGCACTCCTTAAAATCTTCCATTTGGAGTTTGCGGAAAATCTTTTCCATGCGTGGGTACAAATGATCGTCCGGCAGCGCATACAATCGACCAAAGTACTCCACAAGTTCCCAGGCGCTCATGCGATCATAAATCGCGGTGTTGTTGGACACGAATCCGATCGAATGGCGAACGAAGTCCGCTTGTTGAGTCACGTCGAAGTTAAAAACGCGAACAGAACCTGATGTGGGTTGTAAAATCGTTGCCAGAATTCGAAGGGCAGTCGTTTTCCCTGCGCCGTTGGGGCCAAGCAATCCAAATACTTCCCCTGCTTTTGCGACAAAACTCACGTTATCTAGAGCTACAAACTCTCCCTGTGTCGCGTCTGGATAGCTCTTGCAAAGGTTTTGAACTTGAACAAGATCCATGGATCACTCAGCCGACATAAGGCGCGTCGAAAGATAAAAAGCGGGCACACTACCTTGTCATTTACCTCAGCCAGAAAGGTCGTGAGTGAATCGCTGGTCACGAATCTTTAATAAATGCTGGAAGAGTCAACCCAAATACGGCAATCGTTGCGAACGGTAAGCTGCCTTCGCTTCATTTGTCGCTATTGGCCCAATCGTCTTAACCCTTACCATCGAAAACAGGCATGGCTGGAATTTCGAGTGGAACGCAGTAACCTCGCAAAAATATTGCGGTCGATTTGCATCTACGGATACCAAACCTAAGCTTTAAGACGAAACCAACTACGAGGCTTGACTGCATTTGGTATGCAATCGGCCTGCTCCCCCAGCAAAAGACCGGCAGCATGCCCAAAACAATCGACATCCGAAATCTAAATGAAGTCCTCGCAAATACGCAGTTGCCTGCTCTTCCAACGAGTGCGATGCGACTGCTGGAGTTGTCTCAAGACCCAAACAACGGGCCCGTCCAATACGCCAAACCCATCGAAGCCGATGCTGGATTGATGGGGCAGGTTTTACGCTTTGTCAACTCATCTTACTTCGGTTTCTCGAGGGAAATTGCTTCCATCCAGCAAGCGCTAACTCTGGTCGGAGTTCGAACGATAAAAAACTTCGCCCTTTGGAGCGCTGTTTTTTCTTTGGTACCAAACCCAAAGTTTGGTCCATTCGACTTAAAGAGCTTGTGGCAAGATTCATTGCGGCGAGCTGTCTTCGCACGAAGTTTAGGTCGCGAGCTTCGACTGCCCAACGCCGAGGACCTTTTTGCCGCGGCGTTGCTACAAGATATGGCGATTCCGCTATTGCTCAAAGCCCTGCCCGAACACTACGAAGGACTCGTGGAACGACGCAGTAAAGAGAGACTTCGATTGTCCTCGCTGGAAAAGGAACTGTTTGGATGGGACCATGCCCAAGCTGCGGCAGCTTTGTGCAGAAACTGGAGACTTCCAGAAGAGTTTGCCATTCTGATTGAACGTCATCCAGCTTTGGACGAACTACTCGATGGCCCAACACCCCGTGTCGACGCTGCTTGCGTTGCGTTGGCGTCGCTGTTGCCCTCGTGCCGAGACGATCAATGGGATGATGATGCTGCATTCTTGAGCGGCATCGAACGTGTAACTCAGACGCGAAGCGTAGATCTGACGCAGTTGATGGCAGATGTAGACAAGTCTTTTGAGGAATTCGCCCCAGTGCTGAAGATCCAAGTCCCGGAAAAGAGTCTTTCCGATTGGCTAAGCGAATCGCCGGCTTCGGTCTAATTTGATAGCATTCCACTTCCATCCCGTAACGACGGGTGGTGTCGCTTCGCTTACCACCGACCGGTGGTGTCGCTTCGCTTACCGCCGGCTACTGTCTGTGATCCTTTCAGGATCATGGGGCGTTATCCCGATAGGGATCACAGAGAGTAGCCGGGGGTCGCTGCGGAGCAGCGCACCCCCGGACCAAAGAAACGACGCGGCGACCCTGAAAGGGTCAAAGATTCTGCGCTACCTTTTAGGATTCGAACGCACGGTGTCAATCTCAACTAAGAATCAGCCATTTTCGAAGGGTGGCTGGGGTGGTTGCGATTTCTTGAACGCAACTTGCAGGTCCTCGGACTCAAGATGAAAATGCGAT